>CAIUZV010000082.1 GCA_903903735.1 uncultured beta proteobacterium
GACTTTTTGCCCGAATCGAATCTCACCACCTAGGGCGATGATTTCTTCCCGCATTTTTTCGACGACACCCACCAGTCGGAACGTACCGATATGAGGTTTGGCGACGTAGACGATCTCTTCGGGGGCGCCAGCCTTGACGAATTCGCGGATGACTTTGCGACCGTAGAATTTCGGATCTTTGATCTGGCTGTAGAGCTTGCCATCAGAGAAGGTGCCAGCCCCACCTTCACCGAACTGTACGTTGGACTCTGGATCGAGTACGTTTTTGCGCCAAAGATTCCAGGTGTCTTTAGTGCGTTCCCGGACTGCTTTGCCACGCTCAAGTACTAGGGGCTTAAAGCCCATCTGAGCAAGTAGTAGCGCTGCGAAGATGCCGCAGGGTCCAAAGCCCACAACAACTGGCCGAAGCCGCTTGGATGAGGTGTCGCGCGAGGCTTGAGCGACGTAATGGTAGCCCGTGTCTGGTGTTGGGGTAACCCGCGCGTCTTCTGTATGACGCTTGAGGACTGCGATGGGATCTTTTACCGAGACATCGACAATATAAGTAAAAGACAGCGCTGCTTTTTTTCGCGCATCATAGCTGCGCTTAAAGATCTCAACGCCCAATAATTCGCTGGCAGAGATGCCGAGACGCTCAAGGATGGCAGCCTCAAGATCTTGCGGAGTGTGATCGACGGGTAAGCGTAATTCGGTAATGTGAATCATAGAGTGCAACGATACACAAATTTCTTGCCAATTGGCGGCCGCGGGCTAAGCTGAAGTCTATAAAATATGAGCAGTTTCGTGTTCTTACAAGATAAAGAGGTTGTGATGGATTCAGGATTGAAGGGAAAAGTAGCGCTTGTCACAGGTGGCTCCAAGGGGATTGGTTTTGCGATTGCCCAGGCGCTAGCGGCTGAGGGCTGTCATCTGCGCTTAGCGGCGCGCGACCTAAGTTCTTTAAACGCTGCGCGTGAAACGCTTCAGTCCGCCCATGCGGTTGACGTGCAGGTGCACTCTGTGAATTTGTCTGAGCCAGGTGCAGCAGAAACCTTGGCTGCAGCATTTCCTGAGACCGATATTTTGATTAATAGCGCCGGCGCGATTGCACGCGGTAGCTTGTTGAATATTGATCCGGCAGGATTTCGCGAGGGCTTTGAAGGCAAGGTGACCGCAAGCATGATGCTTAGCCGAGCTCTTTATCCACACATGATGGTGCGCAAGTATGGCGTCATCATCAATATCATCGGAATTGCTGGGGAAAAACTCAATCCCAACTCTATAGGCACTTCAGTCGCGAATGCTGCTTTAATCGCGTTTACGAAGGCCTTTGGTGCAGAGAGTGTTGATCACGGGGTACGGGTGCTAGGGATCAATCCTGGATTGATACACACTGGCCGTACAGACAACTTATTGCATCCCAAAACGGAAGTTGATCGCCAAGCCTATGCAAAGGTCATGGCGAATCTTCCGTATGGACGAATGGGAAAGCCAGAGGAAGTCGCGAGCCTAGCCGTCTTCTTGGCGTCTGACGCGGCCAAATACATCAGCGGTGATGTGATCTCGGTCGATGCGGGCACGCGCTTTCGCGCGTAGCCCGACCCAGCTTATTCGGGCTTGATGCCGATCTGCTTGACCAGATCGCCCCAGACTTTGTCCTCTTTTTCGAGAAACTTAGCGAATTGCTGCGGTGTATCGGTGCTGCTCTGCGCACCGATCTCGGCGATACGCTTGACCATCGCAGGAGAGGCCATGACTTTCATGACTTCTGCGTAAAGTCGATCTACGATTGGTTTTGGAGTGCCTGCAGGCAAGAAGAGTGCGTACCACTCATACAACTCAAAGCCTGGGAAACCTGACTCCGCGATCGTTGGGATATCTTTTAGGGCCTCAGGTCGTGTCGCACCCGTCGTTGCGATAGGACGAAGCTTTCCACTCTTAACGTGTGGGATCGTGGAGGTTGGGCTATTGATCAGCATCTGGATATGTCCAGCAAGCAGATCGGTGAGCGCTGGACCGCCACCCTTGTAGCCGATCTCGGTGATGTCTACGGCGGCAAGCTTAATCAGGTATTGCATAGAGAGCTGACCCGAGGTCAGGCCACCTGGCGTAC
>CAIUZV010000083.1 GCA_903903735.1 uncultured beta proteobacterium
ACCTAACGGCCGACTTTGAACGTCTGCGTGGCGTGCATGTGGCCTTGGGTTACACCATGCTCGGATTGCTTGGCTTTCGAATCGTGTGGGGCGTTGTGGGTCCCAAGCATGTCCGCTTCAAGTTGCTCTTCGGCAAGCTATCTGGTGGCCGCACCTGGCTTGACGACGTTCGTAAGGCTCCAAGTATCCAAGCAATGCCATGGAAGCAAGGACAAAACTTGCTGATGGCCATCGCCGTGTTGAGTCTCTTGGTATTGGTCTTGCCCTTGGTGGGGTCGGGCTATTTGGTCAATAACGATCTCGGTGGCAAATTTATTGAAAGCGCACATGAATTTTTTGGTGAGCTGTATCTCTGGGCCGTCATCAGCCACATCGCACTGATCGCCTTAATCAGTGTTTTGCGGCTCCGCAACATGGCATCCCCCATGCTGACGGGAAGGGTTCCTGGTCCTGGCCCGGATCTCGTGAAGACGGATCAACGATTCTGGGCGGCCATGCTTGTACTGGGGTGTGCGGCCTGGTGGGTTTGGTCGTTGTTCCGATAGCGCGGATCCGTTGGTTGGGCGACCTAACCCTGCAATAATTCCATCTGGTGGTAATACTATGGCCTGTCCCGTGTTTTTTATACGGTACAGGTCATTTTTGTGATTCAATTTTCCGATCAGTTGTTCAATCGCCGCTGCTCATCAAGGCCAGTGGTTTGTGTTTTTCTCGTCTACGAAAGGGTCGTCAATGAATTTCTTGTTCAACGCTGAAGAAGAGCAATTGCGCGCAACGGTACGCGAATTTTTATTGGAGCACTTCACCGAAGACGTGCGTGCAGAAAATATGGCGGGTAAAAGAGGCGAAGGTTGGGGGCCTCTAATCCGACAATTTTTCGATACGGTCAATGAGAAACGTTGGTTTGCCTGGAGTTGGCCGACTGAATTTGGCGGTGGCGGTGGAAACCGGACTGCACAGTTTGTGATTGAAGAAGAGTTTTACCGTTATACGGGCATCACGCTTGGCGGTGGAACAGGTGCGCCTGCGATCTTGTCCTTTGGTACGGAAGCACAAAAGAAAGAGTTTGTGCCGGGTGCAATCAAACGTGAAATCATTTTCTGCCAGGGCTATAGCGAACCAGGCTGCGGAACCGACTTGGCCGGTATTCGCTGCCGCGCTAAGCGCGTGGGTGACAAGTACATCATCACCGGCCAAAAGATTTACACAACCAACGCACAGAATGCGACGCACATCTTTTTAATGTGCCGCACCGATCCTGATTCAGTTAGACATCGTGGCTTGTCTATTTTGCTTGTACCCATGGGTATGCCCGGCATGACGGTGCGTCCGCTTTGGACCGTGCAGAATGATCCACCTGCTCCCTTTGGCACCACTTATGGCGAGGAGCGTACCAACGAAGTGTTCTTTGATGACGTCGAGGTGCCAGCATCTTGCCTGCTAGGCGAAGAAGGCGGTGGTTGGGAGGTCGCTCGTCGCGGACTCAATCTAGACCGTGTGGGCGCCTGGCGCTATTTGATTTCAGTGATGCGCGATGAAGATATCGTGAATTGGCTGCATGGCGATGGCGAATTGCAAGACTCCTTGCGCGAAGATACACAAGTCCGCGATAAGGTCGCAGAGATGTGGACCGAGGCCGAAGTATGTCGTTTGATGACGATGCGCAGTATCAGTATCGAGCAGAGCGGCGGCAAGTTTACCTATGAAGGCTCCGCAGAAAAAGTGTTTGCACCCGAGCATAGCGTGCGCACAACCGAAGCAATCAGCCAGATCCTCGGCCCCTATGCGCAATTGATGCAGGGTTCGCCCGATGCAATTGAGAAGGGCGTCTTTGCGCACAATATTTTGGGCGCTTACCAGTCCACCATCAACCACGGCAGTGTCCAGGTGATGCGAGATCAAGTGGCACGTATTGGCTTGGGCTTGCCCCGCGCAGCGAAATAACGAACAGGTGAATCGATAATGGATATTTTGCTTGACGATCAAGAAGTACAGATCAAAGAGGCGGCTTCTGAATTTCTAGCGGGCGAGTGCTCTTCGGCACTCGTACGGAAGATTGAGACAGATACCTTGCAATATTCCCCTGCCTTGTGGACGAAGTTTACAGAGAACGGTTGGCTACAGCTTTGCTTGTCTGAAAAGAACGGTGGCGAGGCCTTGCCATTGACCTATTTGGGACTATTGTTTGAATTGGTCGGCTACCACATTGCCCCCATTCCGCTTCACGCCACCATGGTTCCCGCGATGGTCATTGACCGTCACGGCAGTCCTGAACAGCAGCAGCTCTTGCAGGGTGTGCTGGCAGGTGAGCTCATTCTCAGTCACGCTGTTGCTGAGAAAAACGGGCGCTGGACCACGGATTCAATCGCTCTTGACGGTCGTATCCAGGGCAATGAGTTGGTATTGAATGGCGTGAAGAGTTTTGTCGGAAGCTTCCGTGCCTCGCAGCTCTGTTTGGTGTTGTATCGCGACGCGCAAGCGCCACACAACCTAGGCGCAGTACTTGTACCAACTAACGCGCAAGGCTTGTCGAGCGAGGCGTTGGTCTCCATGGCAAAAGATGGCGAAGCAAACTTAAAATTCGACAACGTTCGTGTGCCCCTGAGTGCGCGAATCGGACAAAGCGCGGACGGCAATGCGATCGCACATGAAGTCATGGATTTGTCGGCAGTGCTTTATGCCTCAATGATGGCGGGCGCAGGCCAGCGAACCTTGGATATGGCTGTCGCCCATGCAAAGCAGCGCGAGGCCTTTGGTCAACCTATTGGTGCCTTCCAGGCGATCCAGCATCTATGTGCAAATATGGTGAACGCCATCGACGGCACAACCATGTTGTCACGTGAAGCCTTGTGGCGCATGGATCAACAGCTCCCCTTTCGCGTGAATGTTGCCCAGGCAAAATCCTTTGGTAATGAGCAGTGCATGATGGTGGTGCGCTCGGCGCAACAAATTCATGGCGGGATGGGTTTTATTCGTGACTTTGACTTGAACCTTTGGTATCGTCGTGTGGCTTCTTGGAGTTTGCGTGGAGGCACGGCTGCAGAGCATCGGCGCACGATTGCGGCCGCGCTGTTAGATCAGCCAGGTAAAGTGCGAATCGGAGCGATCCCACAACAATAGTTGTTAGTGGTTCGCGGTCACCAAGAGGCGAAAGTCAGTCGCGTTAAATGATTTCTACTTTCGCCTCCTTCCCTTCCTTGTATGTCGCCACCTTGCTGATGCTGGTCAGCACGGGGCTCTTTAACACTTACGTCGCCTTAAAACTGACCTCTGAGTCCGTGAGCGCCTTATGGATTGGTGCGCTGATTTCGGCTTACTACGTCGGTTTATGCATAGGCGCCCGAGTTGGCAACTCCTTGATCCTTCAAGTTGGACATATCCGCGCGTGCGCCACCGCTGCGGTTGTATCGATTTGTTCCATACTTGCACAGAGTTTGTTTGATTTTCTTCCCGTCTGGATTGGTCTTCGCCTCATTGTGGGCATTGCGATGTCCATTCAATATATCGTCGTTGAGAGCTGGTTGCATGCGCAAACGCAGAACACACATCGCGGCCGGGTGATGTCTGTGTATTTGGTGATGTCGAGCACTGGAACGGCGCTCGGCCAGCTTGCAATTACGCTGTACCCGACGCTCGATTTGCGCATCCTCATCTTTGTGGCGCTGTGCCAAGCATTAAGTCTCTTGCCAATTCTATTGGCTAAGCTAAAGCCGCCCGCTATGCAGCTGCCGACTCCCGTGGACTTGCGATATTTTTTTAAAGTTGCGCCCATGGCGTTAATCACCGCTTTTTTCTCAGGCAATATTTCTGCGTCTTTTTATGGATTGGCTGCGGTCTATGCGGCAGACCAAGGCTTCAGCACGAGACAAATTGCTTTTTATACCGCGACGACCGTCATTGCAGGTCTGGTGGCGCAGTGGCCGATGGGTTGGCTATCTGATCGCGTTGATCGCGCGAAGCTCGTGCGTAATAACGCCTTGATCTTCACAGGAATTGCTGCGTTGATGTGGGGTTGGGTCAGTTGGCCCTATTGGCTAATGCTTTTGTTCGCAACGGGCCTAGGTGTCATTCAATTCACACTGTACGGCTTAGCCTCTGGGCTTTCCAATGACCGAGTGCAAGAAGATAGGCGTGTCGGTGCGTCCGCGGTGGTCTTGATTGTGTACAGCGTAGGTGCTGCCTTGGGCCCGCTTATTTCAGGTGCCTTGATGCGGATGGGCGGGACAGGCATGCTTTACGTCTTTAGTTCTGCATGCGCCTTGCTGCTGGTGCTATGTGTGACGCGGTTTAGTGAACGCCCAACACGCTAGCGTGATAAGATTTTCTTTGCTCACATCTTAGCGAACGACCTCCGATGGCAAGACTTGCATTCCAAAAGTTATTGCTTCTAGTAATAGCGATGAGCTTGCCCATGGTGACGATGGCCGGTGAGGTGAGTGTCGCGGTTGCGTCCAATTTCACCGCGCCCATGAAAGCCATCGCGCAGGCCTTTGAGCGCGATACCGGGCATAAGGCCATTCTGTCGTTTGGCGCCACAGGGCAGTTTTACGCTCAGATCAAGAACGGTGCCCCCTTCGCTGTATTGCTGGCGGCCGATGACGAAACGCCTGCAAGACTAGAGCGAGAAGGCGTTGCTGTGCCAGGAACCCGCTTTACATATGCGACGGGGAAAATCGTACTCTGGAGTAAGAAGGCTGACCTCGTCGATACCAACGGCGAGATTCTGAAAACAGGAAAATTTGACAAGCTTGCGCTCGCAAATCCAAAGCTCGCGCCGTATGGCGCTGCGGCGATGCAGGTTCTTGAGAAACTGAACTTGACCAAACAACTTGGACCTAAGCTTGTTGAAGCCTCAAACATTGGTCAGACCTTCCAATTCGTTTCATCTGGGAATGCAGCACTCGGTTTTGTTGCGCTTTCCCAGGTATTTGAAAACGGCAAACTCAAAGAAGGTTCTGGCTGGGTAGTCCCATCTAACCTGTATAGTCCAATTAAGCAGGATGCTGTGTTGCTAACGTCAGGCAAAGCGAACGTGGCCGCCCAAGCTTTGTTGCAGTACTTGCGCAGCGACAAGGCAAAGGCCATCATCGTATCCTTCGGTTACGATCTTTAGATGTTGCCCCTAATGACAAGCCCCATTACTCCGGATGCATGGCAAGCGATAGGCCTCACGCTTAAGCTGGCGGCGCTAACAACGATCATTCTCTTGTTGGTGGCGACACCGATCGCGTGGTGGCTGTCGCAGACCCGCTCTAAATGGCGTGCGCCCATCAGTGCAATGGTGACTCTGCCTTTGGTCTTGCCCCCCACCGTGCTGGGATTTTATTTATTAGTACTGTTAGGCCCGCAAGGGTGGGTCGGAATGTTGACGCAGTCCTTGGGTCTTGGCTTGATGTCATTTTCCTTTAGCGGGATTTTGATAGGGTCTATTGTTTTTTCCTTACCGTTTGCTGTGCAACCTATCCAGTATGCGTTTGAGGCCATCGGCCGCCGTCCGCTTGAGGTTGCAGCAACCCTGCGTGCAAATCCCCTAGATGCTTTCTTTACGGTCGCTCTGCCTTTGGCAAAGCCTGGGTTGTTAACCGCAACGGTCCTCACCTTTGCGCACACCGTGGGCGAGTTCGGTGTGGTTCTCATGATTGGCGGCAACATACCCGGCCAAACGCGTGTTGTATCGACACAGATCTTTGGGCATGTCGAGGCGATGGAATACACCCAGGCCCATTGGCTGGCTGCCGGAATGGTGGTTTTTTCTTTTGCCGTGTTGCTCTGCTTGTCGCTATTGAAAAAGCGGTCAGATAGGGTGCTGCCATGACAAACGCTCAGGCACTTCGGCTTGCTCTTTCTTTGCAGCGCCAAAGCTTTGCACTAGAGGTAGACCTTGAATTGCCTGCTAGCGGCGTCACGGTCTTGTTTGGCCCTTCAGGTTCTGGCAAGACGACGATTCTGCGCTGCGTGGCAGGCTTGGAACGTGCGCAGGGCTCTGTCACGATTGGTGATGCGGTATGGCAGGATGATCCCCATGCGAAGTGGACACCGACCTGGCAGCGCGACTTAGGCTATGTGTTCCAAGAGGCTAGCCTGTTTGAGCACCTGAGTGTGCAGGCCAATCTCGTGTACGGGATCCGGCGGACAAACAAGCCTGGTGGTGAGGCAGCGCTCAAAGCGGCCACTGCGCTCTTAGGTATTGAGCATCTCGCTGAACGCGACACCACAAGTTTGTCGGGCGGTGAGCGTCAGCGTGTGGCCATTGCACGTGCGTTGGCGACACAACCCAAGATTTTATTGCTTGATGAGCCGCTAGCATCACTCGACAGTGCGCGTCGTCAAGAGATCTTGCCTTGGCTCGAGCGCCTGCATAGCGAGTTGAGTATTCCTGTCTTGTACGTGACGCACTCTATGGAGGAGCTCACCCGCCTTGCAGACCACGTGGTCCTGTTAGATAACGGACGGGTAAAAGTAGAGGGCTCTGTGAGCCAAGTTCTATCCGATGCTGTCTTCGCCTCGCACGCGGGTTCAGAGGCCGGAGCCGTATTGGCAGGCTCTGTCGCCGAGCATGACAACACGTATCACTTAACTTGCATTGACGTCAGTGGTGCCCGGCTGTGGGTACGGCAAAAAGAACTCGCGCTTGGTATAGCAGTACGAGTCCACATACACGCTAGCGATGTCAGCTTAGCGCTGACCGAGCCGCGCGACAGTTCGATTCAAAACAAGATATGCGGTGTGATCGAGAGCATCAATGATGACGCGCACCCCGCTAGCTGTTTGGTTGGTATTCGGTATCAAGACCAACGCTTGCTGGCACGCGTCACCCGCAAGGCCTTGGTGACGCTTGGGCTGAGTGTCGGAGCCCCGGTGTGGGCGCAGATTAAATCGGTTGCGCTAGCTTAGTGTGTGTGGGGTACGGATCGCGCGATCCAATACACAACGCCTACCAAAGCAATCATTCGTGTTTCCATCTAACAAATCCTAAAACTGTTGGATGAAAATTGTCTCAAGCTCCAACTACGCTCACAAGCTTAAAAGTGCAACAAATTGTGACAAGGCCTTTGGGGTAAAAGAAGCGCCTTAAGACGCTTACGGGCTCGCCCCTACCGATCACGGAGAATGGCAAAGCGGTTCAACGATTGTTTTTATTAGACTAGAACATGTCATAATTGACTTAATGTCATTATTAAATTCGCGTCTTAAAAACTCTTGGTGAGTACGGTGAATAAAAATAAACTTTTATCCCTGCCATTGTTCGTTACAGCCTGCAGCGGTGATGGCGAAGTGTCGACTTCGTCTCTGCAGAAAATGTTTAATAAATCCAAAATTAAACTAGGCTTATTTCTTGTACCGACTGTGCTGTTGGTAGCTTGTGGTGATGGAGATAGCTCTTCATCTAACTCTCCAGTATTAAATTTAAATGCAGCCTATTCGAGCTACGTTAAAGGAGGAAGCTCTGTAACGGGTGAGATTAGTGGCTACTGCCAAGGCACTAAAGTATGGACTTTTAGTCCTACGTACTCAGGAACAACTCTCGATGGTAACGCAGCGATCATTGCAAACGAATATCAGACCGATCTCCTGGTGGCGAACTCTAATAAATTTTGTACGTCATACTACAGCAGCAATAATGGCGGTAAGGTGTATCAAGTCTATTATGATCCCACGACTGTAGTCCCAATTACTAACGGCAGTAACCCCCCTGGTACTGTCTACTCAAATCAAGTTCCACTCCCAGCTTCAGTGACTGCTGGATCATCAGGCACCTGGTTCACTACTCTCACATACGAAAACTCGGTACCTGTCGTTTCAGGTACCTTGACTTGGGCAGTTACGGCAGATACCCCTACCACCCTGTTGTTTACTACAACCAACACCGCATATACGGTTGTGGGTAAAAAATTACTTTTCAACAGTATTACCACCTACCGCTTAAATGCCGATAACACTCTGAGAGATTTACGTAAAAATGTACAGGTCACCACAATAGCGACAGGTGGGCAGGGGGATCAGAATATTTATGAGGTCTATCAATAAAGGCCAAAGATTAGCCTTGTAAACGGTAATCTCCCCCACGCGCCAAACCGACTGTGGTGCTGCAATTCCAGATTTTTGCTTTTGGTCTGCGGGAGGGATACTAACCACGCCCACAAGCGTAGAAGTGCAACAAATTGTGACAGAGCCGTTGGGAGAAAAACTCAGGTTAGCGCCCGTCGCGATACCCTTTGGTGTGGCTCCTGCGTGCTGTTCACTGGCCAAGTTGGCCAAACCGTCGCATCAATTCTACGGTGGCGCCATCGGCCATCAGGTCGCGCTCGAGCCGATAAGTCTCTCCAAAAAAAGCTTGACTGGCGACACGGTCATTTAGGACGGTTCGAAGGACACCCAATGCCGCTTCCCGGTCAAAAATGCTTTCCATATAAAGCACTCTTGACCCAGCAGAGCCGAGACCGAACGCGTATGCAAAATATTGGAACTGCAGATTTCCTTCGCGCGGTGTTTTCGGACCGGTAATGACCGCAAGCGCTTTTTCAAACTCTCCCGGTTTGAGTTTTTTACTGAGTTCGCGCACGGCCCGATCAAGAGCTTCGATCTGTACATTTGCAGCATCTGCTGCGTTGGCGAGAAGCAATGGCGCGAGCGAGCGAGCGTAGCGGGTAATGGAAGCCATGTCGGTATTTTCACGGCTCAATACGTCATCGAGATAAGTGCGTGACAGCGACAAGATCTTCTGCTGGCGCACTTTTTGTATTTCGGTGAATGATGCCTTGGCTAGCTCTGCCTCGGTACTGTCCACCTCTTTTCGCAAGGTCCTCAGTCGCTCAATCCAAGCCTGCTTTGTTAGGCTCTCGAGTAGCCCCATCGACGCCGAGTGCACGCCAAGAGGAAGGTGTGAAATTGACTTGAGTTCATGATAAAGAGGCGGCGAATAGGGTAGGGAGCCCAAATCCTCACCCCTAATTAAGGTAACGGTATCCGTCACCAGAAAGACGGGTTGATCACTCTTTAGTGCTAGGCTTCGTGCGGCAGCGTAAGACTCTCTTGCGGCTGTATTGAGGTCGTTGAACAGGGGAGGAGTCGGATTTTGCGCATAGGCCGGCAGAATCAAGGCAAAAAAGACTAAAACAGTTCTAAGGATGGTTCTGTACATGTCAGGTCCAATATCAGGTTGGATAGATTTGTATCCGATGGCCAGGGCAAGAGTATTGTATCCAAATCCCTTTTACGCTCACCTTATTCCTGACGATTACGTAGAAGCGCAACAAATTGTTACAAGGCCGTTGGGGCAAAAGAAAAAAGCACCGTTAGGTGCTTTATCTGCCTGACTTTGTGGCGGGACAGCCTTAACGACACCACAAACTGCCTGAGGTACTGAAATATAAGTTTTTTGCTTTTGGTCTGCGGGAGGGATACGAACTCTCGGCATTCCTTACCTAAAACGCCACCCGCATTCCCACACTACCGCCATACAGCGTCTGGCTCGTTCTAGCTTCGGCAGAGACTCCTGCATAGGCGTAGGCACTGTCAGCGACTTTGACCGTGCCGTACAAGCCCGCCTGCACAAAGGTGGAGCCCGCTGTGGGCGTCGTGACGCTGCTTGAGTAGCCACCGAGGGTGGTATTCAAGGTCGGGTTCAGCAATCCCTGCGAGTCCGCACCGATCGCGAGGTTTGCGCGGTAGGTGTATTCATCTTTGAGCGGGTCTTTATTGAGCGACCCTGCGCCCACACCGATCACTCCGCGTACGCCGTTGGCGTTCATGCGTGAGACGGTAAGCGCGGCGGCACTTGCGCCCTCATCGTAGGAGGCTTGGCCGACGTACTGGTAGGTGAGTCGTACATATGGGGTGATGCGCACATCGCTGACCTCAAATGGACGGCTCAACCCTGCGCTGACCAGCACATCGTTACCCATCACAGACTTGTTACTAAAGCCACTGCTAATACCGGTGACGTCACTGCGCGAGAGGTTTGTGGAACTTAGACCCAGACTCACCATGCCATCGAGTACATAATCTTCTGCTACAGGCATCTTGCCGTAGAGGAACAAGGCACCCTGCTGGATAGTGCTGTTGCCACCCGTTGCATTGACCGTGGTGTTTGAGAGCGCCAAGCCACCACCAAGTTTTAAGCCAAGCGCAGCGTTTGTGTAAGCATCTACACCAAACACAGCTTGGTATAGGTTGTTATTGAACCCATTACCACCGCTATTACCTGAACGCTCACCGCGCTGGTAGGCGATCTCACCCCAGGCACGACCGTCTGCCACGGCTGCACTCGTGATGTTTGCGGACTTCGGGTTGACGGCGGGGTTTGAACTCATGCTGGCAGTAGGCAACCCCGAAGGGTTGTTCCCTGTGATGGCACCTGACGATAAGGGGGTGGCTGCAGCCCCAGCACCGCCACCAAGTTGATTCGGCGCCATCGGGAAGTCGCCTAAGCGTGCCAACACCGCTTGTTGCACACGTTGGGTCGTCTGTGGCAAGGTCGCAGCGGAGGCTGCGTGGATCTCACCCGAGAGGGATTGTGCAAAGCCTGGAAGACTTGCTGCGGTTTGACCTGCGACGGCATAGAGCAACGAGTCTTGTGCAGCTGTCGCAGTACCTGCCTGGTTAACGCCTAGCAATTGGTCCAAGACGCTTGCCACTTCCTTGGCATTGGTCGTACTGGAAGACAATGTCGAGCTGTAGGAGGTCGGTGTCACAGCCAGATCAAGGCTATTGCTGCTGTTGACGTTATAAAACGCGATGAACTGTGTGCCGCTTGCGAGCTCAGCTGGCTGAGTGAGTGTGCTGAAGCGGCCCGAGATACCACCCGTCGCCGTCACCATACGGAAGCGATCGCCAAGTGCTGGGACGTAGATCGCACTACCGTAGCCTGGCTCGCTTGCACTAAAAAGATTTGATAACCGTGGCGTTAAGGTCGCGCCAGAATTAATCACCAGCTGACTACCGACATTCACAAATGAGTAATAGCCTGAAGCACCCACAGGGGTAGCGCTGCTAGCCTGCACAGCACCCGCGATATCTTGCTGGTAGGTTGACCCAGCATTCAACGTCAAGTTTTGAGTGAAAGACAAATAACCGGGAGAATTACCGGGTTTGATCACACCACTCACAATGCTATTGCCTGCAATCGTGCCTGTCCCCATCAACGTGCCCGCGGAGGCCACGAACACATCGCCCGTACCCGTTGGTGACGGCCCAGCCACTACCAAGGTGCCGCCAGCTACTGTCGTGCCGCCACTATAGGTGTTGGCGCCGCTCATGATCGTGCTGCCAGTGCCGATAAAGGTTAAGCCGCCCACACCCGAGAACACGCCAGATAACGTAGCAGAACCTGAGGTCGGGTTTTGAATCGTACTTGCACCAGCCACACTAAAGGCAG
>CAIUZV010000084.1 GCA_903903735.1 uncultured beta proteobacterium
GGCTATCTGCTGGTGTTCGTATCTACTTTCGGGCTATTCCATGGGCGTGGTCATTGTTAATCACGCCCGCTAGTCCAAGCGAACAAGGGCATCTCGGCCGCAGGTTTGATGGCTTGGTAGTTCTTTTGGTCTGCGTAGTTTTGACAATAGTCATTATTGGCTTCGCCCTATTACTTCTTTTTCCTACGCATGCTCATACCTAACCCATCATTCAAGCGGGACGCGCTAAAGCGCGCCCCTTAATTCAAACGTTAGGCTTTTTGAAAAGACGAGCCCTTACTATCCATTGGGCTTCACATAACAGGAGAAATGTGAATGGCAAAGAAAGAAGTAACGTCTAAAACCGTGGCTAGAAAAGCCGCAAAGACGCTGACATCACCTAGCAGCAGCAAGGCAGCGAAATCGGCTGCCGGTAGCGCACTATCCCAGCGGAGCGCACCGAACAAAGAGACTTCAAGTAGTGCAGCTAGCTCGGCGTCTAAAACATTGAAAAGTCCAACAGCGTCAAAAGCGGCAAAGAGTGCGGCCGGGTCTGCACTTACACAAAAGCCACAGAGCGGCACAAATAGCGGCGGCCCAAGAAAGCCGAAGAAATGAAGCTCCAGGACGCACTTCAAAACTACTATTTCCATACCGGAAAAGTAAGCGACATAGCAAGGCAATTAGCCTTCGCAGCAATCGCGGTAATTTGGCTTTTCAAAGCCGGAGCTGGTGCATCAATCTCATTACCCAAGGAGTTGCTTGAGCCGTTAAAGCTAGTAGTCGTATGTCTTACTTTAGACTTGCTTCAGTACATTCTTGCCACGATTGTCTGGGGAATTTTTCACCGCCTCAAAGAGCGCGCAGGCACTTCAGATTCCAGCGAATTTAAAGCACCTAGCGTAATTAATCGGCCTGCACTCGCGTGCTTCTGGGCCAAGACTGCAGTGCTTGTTTACGCGTACTGGGAACTTTACTCATATGTGCGATGCATCATTAATCAATCGTAGTTAATTGCGGCAATTGCCACACCCTGCCTTCGCGCCCGTGCCTAACTGGGCGTTCAATACGGACGTCCATGCTACGCATGG
Source organism: uncultured beta proteobacterium (assembly GCA_903903735.1). Taxonomy (GTDB): domain Bacteria; phylum Pseudomonadota; class Gammaproteobacteria; order Burkholderiales; family Burkholderiaceae_B; genus Zwartia. The sequence goes on from CAIUZV010000084.1 coordinate 1,071, forward strand.
CCGCCGGTTAACTTTGGCGTTAGAGCCCAAGACAATAGAGAGGATCAACCATGCCAGATTTAGCCACAATCGGCGCCGCCTTAAGCAGCATTAAACAGCCACTGATATCGCAAAATTCCTGCGCGAATCAGATCTGTCGTTGGAAAAGGCAGAACTAAAGCTAAAGCTAAAGCTCGCTGACCTGCTGGTTTCCCTTGCCGATGCAAAGGTCGAACTGGTTGAAGTGCAAGAGGAGTTGGCGCAAAAAGATAAAAAAATCGCAGAACTCACCAGCGCATTCGAAGCGAAGGATGACCTAGTTCAAAGAGGCGACGCTTACTACATCAGGGATGAGCACGGTGAAGCCACTGGCAAACCCTTTTGCCTACGCTGCTGGGAGAGCGACCACAAGCAAAGGCAGCTAGTACGATCTCCGAAAGATCATCGAACTCTCGTTTGTACCTCATGTGGCCACAAATATGACAACATAACTGTCAGAGAGATTCAGCCAAAACATGAGGGTGCTTGATGAACCAATTGATCATTGATGCAGTGAATGGGCGCAAGTGTTTGGAGTTGCGCTATCACGGATATTCAAGAATTGTCGAACCACATGCATACGGACGAGATAAAGACGGTGAAGTACTTCGCTGCTATCAAACATCTGGTGGTAGTGTGAGCGGAGAGCGTGCAGGCTGGAAGCTACTCAAGGTACGCGAAATCTTCTCTCTCCATCTCCTCAAGGATATATTCCTTATACGCAAGGAATACAAGAAAGGTGATAAGGCAATGGAGCGGATCTTTGCACAGCTCTAACTTTCGGTTCAATGCGGACGCCAACAAAAACCACCCTGGCGGGTAAACTTGCTCAGCTGAAATGCTGACGGAGCCTCCCCATGACCAGCAACCTCATCACCGTTGATCCCGATATTCAAAGCGGAGCACCCGTTTTTGCAGGTACACGTGTGCCAGTCCAAAACCTTTTCGATTA
>CAIUZV010000085.1 GCA_903903735.1 uncultured beta proteobacterium
AGATCCCCGATCCTGACGTCAAAAAAGCAAACGCTTGCGCTGGCGTTGAGCCGCCTGCCGCGTTGATGGGGCCGCACGCCGCCACCATGGGTGTCAAGTTTTATACGGGCGATATGTTCCCAGCCGAGTACAAGAACGTGCTGTTTAACGCACGCAAAGGCTCCTGGAACCGCACACAAAGGATCGGCTTTGATGTTGTGACTGTGCGTACAGATGCCAATGGTAACAATGCGAAGGTTGAGCCCTTTATGACTGGCTTTATGAATCCTGCAGATCAGTCATGGTGGGGTCGTCCAGCCTACTTGCATCAGATGAAAGATGGCTCACTGCTGGTTTCTGACGAGCAAAATGGCGTGATCTACCGCGTCACCTACAAGAAGTAATCTTCATGCAGTTGTTGTCTGTTGTACGTAGTGTTGTTTTGGTAGGGGCCGTCCTTGCGGCGGCTCCTGCTGCATATGCACAGATAACCCCACAGCGCTTAGCGCTGTGCGCGGCCTGTCATGGCGCAGATGGAAATTCTCGATTAAATGGAATCCCATCGTTAGCGGCGCAACCGAAATTGTTTCTCGAAAATCAACTTGTCTTGATTCGCGAAGGTGTGCGCGATATCCCTACGATGAAGGGCTCGCTTGACGGCGTGTCTGATGCAGAAATCACGGCGCTCGCCAAGTATTACGCGGAAAAAACACTCGCACCTGTGCCGACCGATAAAGATGCAGAAGTCTTTGCGCGTGGCGGAAAGTTAGCCGAAGGGATGCGTTGCGGGATATGTCATTTGCCGACCTATCTGGGTCGTGAACAGATTCCTAGGCTGGCGGGTCAGAGAGAAGACTACTTGTTGCATAGCATGCAACAGTTTAAAAACAATCAAGCCATCGGTCGTGATTCAAATATGGCAGCCTCCGTTTATGGTGTCTCAGATCAAGATCTAAATGACATCTCATATTATCTAGCTCGGCTCACGCCATAGGCTTTAAGTCGGCCAAGTCTCGTAGAGAGAAGAGATAGGCTTTGGCAGCTACGACCCTATATTCAGCGCGTCAATGTCATGCTATTTAGTCTGTCTAGCGCCTCCCGCAGAGGCGTATTGTTCACCGCGTCTAAACCAAAAAACGGATTCTGACTAATAAAGGCAAGATAGGCGGCGGCCAGCGTGACAAAATATAAGCAAAAATTCGAAATGAATTGACTCGCTGGCTTCGTTAGCATCGACAGACTTAAAAGCACGGTAGTAGCTAACAATGTAATTGCGACAAGCATGTACCCGCGTAGACCCATACCGAAATTACTGGCTTCTATCCTTTGTAGCCTTTGTTCTCTGATACGTGAGACCAGGTTCGCCAGGTGCATACTTGTGACAGTCGGTAATTTTGCAATGCTCTCAGGGGAGTAGACGATATCGGACATAAGCGTTAGCGGAGGTAGGGCGCTACTCACACCACTTCGTATGGCGTCGGAAGACCCTCGGTTCAAGGCTGGCCATTCTTTTTCTAGTACGGCCGCGGTGTATTCTCGGGCGCTTGTCATTAATGGGATGCCCACTGCCGGGTCAATATTGAGCGACATTCGGCCCAATGTGCGAATTGCGTCTGCTTCTTGAAGTGTGGAGGCCTTAGCGCGACTACGGACAGTAGATATATCGCTAAATATAAAAGCTAGGCCCAGTGATAACAAAATAATTGCCCCAGAGTTTAGGCCTGCAATCGGCATATTGTGATAGCGCTCTACGAGCCTCGCATTTCGTTTTGCAGAGAAGCACCATCGCATGATGACGTAGGAAATCAGCCAACTGGCGCCGATAATCATCAAGAAGTTCAGAACAATGAGTGCGATTGATTTCATTACGTTAGTTCTCGTTTACTCGGCAGGTTAAAGTTGTACGACCGTTAGACAACCGATGCTAAGCGGTGTGTCGAGCTCAGTAGGTTAATTTTATTTTAATTTCTACGGAACGGCGTCTTTTCCCGGGCGAGAGTCGAACCGGCGCTTGGCGAAAGGCGTGTATGTTCGGTAAGATTTACTTGGCACGCGGCGAGTGCCGTAGATTTTATTTTGCTGCTGCCCTAGGCTGGGATCGAACCGCCATCACTTGCATACCTTAGGAAAGGTGTGCGCACTAGTGCGGATAAAGCGCTAGTGCGCACTGATGTCCCGCTCTAGATGCAATCTCATTCTTGCCATACGCTTGGTACGTATGAATATTGTTGGGTGTAAAAAACATAACGTTTTTTGAAGCTGGATTGCTCTGCGTCCCGTCATATTTTGGCCACTCAGGTAGCGCTGAGACTCGCGGTTGGTTGTCATGCAGAAAAGATGCGAGATAAGCAATCATTTGGTCGCCAAGCTGCTTTGAGGCCTTGGGCAAATCGGAAGCGTCTGAGGAGACAGTATTCGAAAAATTCGGAAACAAATAATTGAGAATCGAAGAGCGAACTGCTCCAAGCGAAAAGTCAGGGGCCTTGCCCTTACCAATCTGTCCGAGCGTAACCTTTTGGTGTAACTGGGTTGCTCAGCCGATTTGATATTGAGCGGATTCGAAGACCTATTTTTGACTGTCGCTCCGCAAGCGGCGCGGGGCTTCACGATTTGTCAGAACTTGAAAATAGGACTAAATTGTTGATGAGTGTTTGATAGTAGTCAGATTTTGTAACTTAACTTGTGCTCTTGGTGCCGAGTTTTGTTTGTCTAGGAAACGCATGCGCATTTTGCACATCAACACCGAAAGCGGTTGGCGCGGCGGGGAGTCCCAAACTATGCTTACGTTGCAAGGTCAACGTGATCAGGGTATTTCTGTTGAATTGTTTTCAACCGCTGGCACCGAGCTGACTAAACTCGCGTTAAATCAAGATATTGTTGTTCATGCTGCTTCGGGCTTGATACCGCTGTTTGTTTGGTTGCTTTTTTACGCCAGGCGTTTTGATGTATTGCATGCCCATAACGCACGTGGCGCGACGGCTCTTGCTTGTTATCGATGTGTTGCCTCAGTCCTGACCGTATTTACCCGCCGCACGGACTATGCCCCGCGATTTAAGGGTTGGCTTAGGCGCTTGAAATGGCGGCGTATCGACAAGATCGTCGTCATTAGCCATGCCGCCGCTGTCGAGCCGCTTCGATTGGGCGTGCAACCCACGATGATCAGAAGCGCCGTCCCGGTAACAGTCGCAAACCAAGCTCGTATTAGTTTGCTGCTTGCTGAACATAACCTTGCCGGAAAAATTCTGATTGGTACCTCCGCCGTTTTTACTCCGGATAAAGATCCAATCATGAGCATTCGGGCTGCTGCCAAAGTATGTAAAAACCGCTCTGATGTGGTGTTTCTACATTGGGGCGCTGGAGGTGAGCTTGAGTCAGAGGCAAAAAGATATGTGACTGAGTTAGGGCTCAGCAATCAATACTTGTTTCTTGGTTTTGTCGCGGATCCACAAGAGCTTTACAGCGCGCTGTCGGCGTTCTACTTGACCTCGCGTGCTGAAGCCCTTGGCACGAGCATACTTGATGCCATGGCTCAGAATATCCCGGTGGTGGCAACAAGCGCTGGTGGTCTAAGAGAAACGCTTGCCGAAAACAGAGGATTACTAGCGCCCGTGGGCGATGAGCTTGCTCTGGCGGAGCATCTGATGTGGATCTTGTCACATCCAGAAGAGTCAGCCCAAATGGCCAGCCGGGCGTTTGACTTTGTTCGCACTGAGCATAATGTAGAGACAATGGTCAATAGCTACGCCGCTCTTTACCGAAGCATGTTGCAGCGCTCGCCTACATCCCCGTAATCTCGCGGCAAGCGTTCAAACAATGGTGCTCTGTGTGATGGAAGCCACAATACCCTTTGACGCTCTCCTCAAAAACGTCATGATTTTTTAAACGGTGTTCGTCGTTGCGATGTCGGGAACTATCGTGATCATCACTTGACGTTAATCAACAGCGGCTTTAGATTTTCCTTGAGAATCAGGGATTTATGTGTGGTGCGCGCGGAGTGCGCACGGCAGGTTGGTACCCCTGCTGTTCATGCGGTTGGTGGTGAGCTATTTTGACGAAAGGCCGATGCTGCATGCGGGTGCTGCTTTTGAGCCCGCGATGAATTACCATTATGTGCATCTATGGTTGGATTAAAGCTAACTAGGGGTCAGGGTTATCTATTTGCATTTTCGCTATCGTTAATGCTTCTTGTTTCGGTGTTGCTTGTCCTTTTTTCTATCTAGATTTTGTTAACAGCTCATCGCTCTAACATTAAAGGTGCTGCCATGAATCAATTACTGAATGCGTTAATCCGAGGTGCTTGTGTCACGACAGCTTTGCTGTTGTTTTCATTTTCAGTAAACGCTCAAACCTATCCCAACAAAGACATTTCTTTTGTTGTTCCCTTTAACCCTGGTGGTTCAGCTGATCCGTTGTCCCGAGCATTTGCTGCTGAACTAGCCAAAGCACTTCCTGGCTCAGTGAATATTATTAATCGTGCTGGTGGATCGGCGACGATTGGTACCAATGCCATCGTTCGTGCGGCCCCCGATGGTTACACCATCGGACTCGGCGATAGCGCCGCGCTTGCTTATCAGCCGATCGTCAACAAAGACTTGGCCTATAAGTCGACGCAAGACTACACCACCATTATTAATCTGGCCTTCGTTCCCGCTATGTTGGTGGTCCGAGCAGATGCTCCCTGGAAGACCTTTGAAGAGTTTCTTGCGGATGCCAAAAAGAATCCGGATAGGATCAGGATTGGTGTCTCTGGCGTGCGCTCTATCGCTGATCTGGCCGTGCAGCAACTCAACCGGGCAGCAAATATCAAACTCGATACCATTCCTTTCACTGGTGGCGGAGGCGAAGCGCTGGTTGCATTGTTAGGCGGTCGTATTGAGGGCGCGATGGGCTACGGCCCTAATACGTCGGCTCAAGTCCGCGCCGGCAAGTTACGCGTGCTCGCGGTGTTTACAAAAGGGAAGTACATCCTTGCGCCTGACGCCACCTCGATTTTTGATGCAGGGTACGACGCGACATTGCCCGCAAGCTACAGCATTATTGCTCCGAAGGGTTTACCAAAAGATGTTCAGGCCAAACTTGTTGAGGCTTCTCTCAAGGCGGTGAAGTCACCCGAATTCATTGAGTTTGCCAACAGAAGTGGCTTCGTGATAGACACGAAAGACTCCGCTGGTACAAGTGAGTACATTACTGGGTTAGCAAAAATGTTCTCTGAGCTCATTAGTTGGATGGATAAAAAATAATCCATACATAAAGGCCGCGCTATGCAATCAGTACAGTGGAGTCGTAGCAAGGGTTACATTGTGGTGGGCGCAATAGGAATATGCCTATCCGTACTCTACCTTGCCCTTTCCTTTCAAATGCCAATGGGTAGATTACGCCAGCCCGGTGCTGGCGTGTTTCCGGTTATTTGTGGATTTTTATTACTACTCGGAAGTGTGTCGGCCTTGTGGGAGGGGTTAAAAACCCGAAAGACCGAAGAGAGCGTAGAGCTGCCCGCAGGGAGCGATTTACGAAGGCTATTGGCGCTGTTAGGAGGCATTCTTGGCTACCTAGTGCTGCTCCCGATACTCGGGCAACTCATCAGCAGCACTATTTTTTGCTTTGTACTAATCAGGGTACTTTCAAGCCTTAGTATTTGGCGAGTTGCGCTATACGCGGTGCTCATGGCGGGCGCTGCCTATCTTCTATTCGTTCGCTTTCTGATGTTACCCATGCCGGTTGGCATCTTCGCATTCTAAATAGAGGGCCGCACCGATGGATCCGATCTCCGGCTTACTTCATGGCCTTGGTGTTGTCTTCACCCTTCAGAATCTACTAGCAGCTTTCTTTGGTGCGCTGGCTGGCACGGCCCTGGGCGTACTTCCTGGCCTCGGACCGGTCGCGGGAGTTGCTATCTTGCTTCCCATTACCTTTACGTTTCCGCCGACTGCCGGACTAATCATGATGGCGGGTATTTATTATGGTGCTCAGTATGGCGGCTCAACTACCGCAATCCTGGTCAATATGCCTGGCGAGTCTTCTTCTGTTGTCACATGCATCGACGGCTATAAGCTTACCAAACGAGGCCGAGCGGGCGGCGTCCTGTCGATCGTAGCAATTGGATCCTTTATCGGAGGGACTGTATCTGTCGTTGGTGTCATGCTGTTCTCTCCAGTACTTGCTCAGCTAGGGATCCTATTTGGACCAGCAGAATTTTTTGCTCTGACTGCGGGTGGTTTACTGCTCTTGTCCAGAATCTCTGGTGGATCGTTTGCTGCAGGTATTTTGCCAATGGCCTTAGGCATGGTGTTGAGCACCATTGGTGAAGAAGCCGTCACGGCGATGAATCGCTTCACCTTTGGTTTTAATGATCTCAGCCAAGGTATTGACCTTGTCCCGCTAGTCGTTGGTTTGTACGGTATCACTGAGATTATGTTTCTAGTGGAGCGAATTAAAAGCCAGCCGTTACCGGTACCAGTCCGTTTGCGTGACATGTTGCCAACTAGAGAGGAGCTTCGGCGCTCTTGGGCACCTTTTGGACGCGGAACAATAGTCGGCTTTATCTTTGGCTTATTGCCTGGACCTTCGGCAACACTCTCAAGCTTTGCTTCCTATCGGCTTGAAAAGGGAGTTTCCAAATATCGTGATGAAATTGGCGAAGGTGCGATTGAGGGTGTTGCTGGGCCAGAAACCGCGAATAATGCGGCGGCCACTTCCTCGATGGTCCCCCTGCTTTCACTGGGGATGCCGTTTGGAGCGATTACTGCTCTGATGATGGCTGCCATGATGGTGTACGGGGTACAGCCTGGGCCTTTGCTCATGACGGATCATCCTGAGATTTTCTGGGGTGTGATCGCGTCGATGCTGGTGGGTAACGTGATGTTACTAGCTTTGAATATACCTATGATCAGCGTTTGGGTGAGCCTTCTTCGGATCCCCTCACACATTCTTCTCACAATGATTTTGCTTGTCGCAGTGATTGGTTCATACAGCGTTCGAAATAGCATGCTCGACGTTTATGTGCTTTTGTTTATTGGCGTGATCGGCTATGTCTTCAGAAAGCTTGATTTTCAATTGGCACCTCTCGTTGTTGGCGTGGTCCTTGGCCCATTAATTGAAAAACACATGAGAGAGGCTCTCTTTATGAATCGAGGTGATTTACTTGTCTATATTTCGAGCCCCATTGCTGTGGTCATCTGGATTCTCGTTATTTTAGTGATGGTGCCTCAGATAAAAGACTCATTACTTCGCAAACTCTTTATCGGCCGAAAAGGGATTGAGTAGTTAGTCTAGAACTAGATCATGCACATTTTATAAATTGGAGAACATCATGGATGATGGCGAGCTCGTACAAAAATATGCAAAGAACACGCAAGGCTTTGACTTCACCTTAAAAAGAGCAGAAGAGCTCGCATCTGAGGTCAAGCAACTACGTGAGGAAATCCGTCGCGCTAGCGTGACACTTTCCTTCGATGACGAACCTTCCGGTTTTGTCACCTTGCTGGAGAAAGCCGCAAAATGAGCGAGGATATTCTCAATCTCAGTCTGACAGCACTTGCCGCGTCTATCGCTCGACGTGAAGTCACCTCTGAGTCAGCCGTGCAAGCCTGTCTTGATCGTATCGCGCTTTGGCAACCTTCCCGAAATTGTTTTGTGGAGGTTAATGGTGATGCGGCGCTTGAGCAAGCGCGCGCCTGCGACCGTCATTTGGCAGCAGGAGGCAAGGCGCAAGGTTCCATGTTTGGTGTGCCGCTCGCTCACAAAGACATGTTTTATCGACCAGGAGTAGGTGCCACTGGAGGTACTGAAATTCGCCGTGACTGGATTGCATCAACGACGGCAACCGCACTGAGTCGAATCGATCAAGAGGGGGCGATTCAACTGGGACGCCTGAGTATGTCGGAGTTTGCCGCTGGACCGACAGGTCACAACATTCATTAC
>CAIUZV010000086.1 GCA_903903735.1 uncultured beta proteobacterium
ACAGGCAATGTCCTGTGCGCGGATATTGGCATCTTTTAAAACCGCACGCATGGTGGCGAGTTGGCTAGACCAGATTTCTAGCGGGTCATGCTCGACCCAACTCGGATGCGGATAAATTTGACGAAACTCTTGTTGAGCCATGCCGGCGATGTGTCCGTCAGGCGCAAACACAATGCTGCGCGAACTAGATGTGCCTTGGTCAAGTGCAAGTAGGTATTTCACAATGATTTTTAATTTACTTTATTTAAGGACAGTTTAGAGATTAATATACAGAATACTCGTCGGTAGAAACCCAAATTAATCTCTGTGTTTTGGAGAATTACTACATAAATGATTGTTAATTAAGTTTTCATGCAGCGCCCAGCACTTTTTGATCAATTGCTCGCAACAGATGTTTACGATCTAGCCATCATTGGCGGTGGTGCGACCGGTCTTGGCGTCGCGTTAGATGCTGCTACGCGTGGGTACAAAGTAGTTTTATTAGAGTCTTATGATTTTGCAAAAGGAACATCATCACGTGCAACCAAGTTGGTCCATGGGGGTGTGCGTTATTTAGCGCAAGGCAATTTATCATTGGTCAGAGAAGCTTTGCGTGAGCGTGCCGTGCTTTTACACAACGCACCACATATTGCTCAACCTCTGGCATTTGTAATGCCTTCTTACAAATGGTGGGAAACTACTTTTTACGGTATAGGCCTAATGCTCTACGACCTAATGGCAGGGAAGTCGGCGATTGGTTCGACCCAATTTTTGAATAAACAACAAGTTTTGGACCGACTGCCCCAAGTTCGATCGATTGGTTTGCTCGGAGGCGTGCAGTACTGGGATGGACAGTTTGACGATGCGCGGCTAGCACTAAAAATCGCGCGAACAGCGCAACAAAAAGGTGCTACCGTATTGAATTATTGTTCTGTGGAATCGTTGGAGCATCAGAATCACAAACTAAGTGGTTTGATTTGCAAAGATGCTGAAACTGGAAGAGTATTCAATATAAAAGCTAAATGTGTGATTAACGCCACTGGGGTCTGGGTAGATGGCATTCGCGCTATGGATGCCAATACCTCCAGTGGGAAAATTGAACCCATGGTCACACCAAGTCAAGGTGTGCACTTAGTGGTGGACCGTACTTTTTTAAGTAAAGACTTCGCAATGTTGGTGCCTAGCACCCAAGACGGTCGTGTATTGTTTGCAGTTCCTTGGCTTGGCAAAGTAATTCTGGGTACGACAGACACCCCACGCACTGATTTACCTATCGAACCCATGGCTTTTGCCGAAGAGGTGGATTTCATATTGAACGAGTCTGCTCGATATTTGTCAAAAGCACCTTCACGCGCAGATGTGCGCAGCGTTTGGGTTGGCTTACGGCCGCTAGTTAAACCGCAAAAAACCACATCTGGTAATACCAAAGGTATCAGTCGCGAACACACTATCCTTATAAGTGAGAGTGGCTTGGTGACTGTGACAGGCGGCAAATGGACCACTTACCGCGTGATGGCTGAAGACGTTCTTCAACAATGTCTAGATTCTAGATTGATTACCAAATCAGACAAGCTACCGATGACAGCTGATTTTCCTTTGGTAGGCGCGCCCAGATCAAACGAAAGCTATTCACCCATTCCGTTGACTCATAAGCAGGGACCCCATTCATACGGCACAGAGCAATCTCTATTGTCAACTTTGCCGGGTAGTGCGTTATGGTTATGTGAAGGATTAAGCGAAGCCATGGTGCGGTTTGCTGTCCGCTATGAATACGCAAGAACTGTGGAGGATATGTTGGCTAGGCGATCGCGCTTATTGTTTTTAGATGCGGCGTTAGCGTTGGAACTATCTGATAAAGTGGCGGCTATTTTGATGTCAGAAAAAATTCATAATCCACAATTAGAAGTATTTAAGACGTTGGCTCAAAGTTATATGCTGCCTACTTCACGTTGATCCAAAAACAACTCTAACCTTAGCAAGTCATTGCCTGCGTGTGTGAATTTGTACTGGCTTGAAAGTTTTTTCATAAGTACTTTTTTAGGACGTACTAAGAAATTGCAACTCTAAATCCTATGTTGCTCGTACTTGTCTCAGGGGTGTTGGACCCGCGAGCGGCAATACGATATCGATTGCAATAGGAATCGTGACATAGAAAAGATCCTCCTCGCATCGATCGCTTGCCAGTAAGACGGTCGTAAAAAGGGTCAACGTTATGCGTTTGTTGGTGATATTTTGGAGAAAACCAATCGGCACACCACTCCCATACATTACCTGATGTTTGGTAAATACCCCAAGCATTCGGCGAGTATGACTTAACTGGTACTGTGCTAGGCGTCCAACCTATGGCCGGATCATTGGGAAACTTACCTTGCCAAATATTACAAGGTAAGCGGCCATTAAGCATCAATTCATCGCCCCAAGGAAACCGATACGATCGTCCCGCCCCAGCAGCAAACTCCCACTCCGCTTCTGTCGG
>CAIUZV010000087.1 GCA_903903735.1 uncultured beta proteobacterium
CAGGCATGCACGTCTCTAGTCAGATGCGCTCAACGTCAGGCAGATCGCGGCCAACTTGAACCCTAGGTTCGAGATGCCGACCTGAACGGCACGAGCGGGGCATCTATATCGAAGGGTCTGCCTAGTTGGGCAGACCCTTTTTTGTTTATAGGTGATGTGGGGCTTACTTTTTGGTTGTGGGCGACGGTGCGCGTCGCGCCCAAGCAAACAAAATAACTCCGGCACCTACCATTGGTAAACAGAGCCATTGCCCCATGCTGAGTCCTAGGCCAAGCAGCCCTAAAAAACTGTCCGGCTCACGCGCAAACTCAGCTGCAAATCGCAGCACTCCGTAGCCCATTAAAAATACTGCGCTCACTTGCCCTGCTGGGCGCGGCTTATTTGCAAACCACCACACCAGGCTAAATAGAAGCAGGCCTTCGAGGCCAAATTGATAAAGCTGTGAGGGGTGCCTTGCCAAGCCGTCGCCGCTCTGCGGAAACACCATCGCCCAAGGAACGCTGCTTGGCCGTCCCCACAGTTCGCCGTTAATGAAGTTTCCAAGTCTGCCCACGGCCAGACCGAGTGGAATCAGCGTAGCGACGAAGTCAGCCACCATAAAAAACGGGTACCTGCGTGCGCGGGCTAGTAGGAACATCATGGCAAGCACGCCAAGCAGCCCCCCATGAAACGACATCCCACCTTCCCAGACGTACAGGATCTCGAGCGGATGGGTCAGGTAGTGGCCGGGCTTGTAAAACAGGACGTATCCTAGGCGACCGCCGAGCACGACGGCCAATATCCCGTAAAAAATAATGTCTTCAAGGTCCCGAGCGGTCAGGTCGGTTTTATGATGCGACATTCGCCAACGCCCCAACAGCCACGCCGATCCAAACGCGACTAGATACATCAAGCCGTACCAGTGTATGGCGAGTGGTCCGAGGCGAATGGCCACGGGGTCGATAGTCGGGAATTGCAACATGGCGCCCCAGCAAGTAAAAGATGTCCGATAATAACCGCTGAAATCTTCACCAATAGGTAATTCTCATGGCAAATAACGAACGATCCAAACACATTACTGAAGGCGTGACGCGCGCGCCCAACCGCTCGATGTACTACGGCATGGGCTACAAAGAAACTGACTTCGCGAACCCTATGATTGGTGTGGCGAACGGTCATTCCACCATCACGCCTTGTAACAGTGGTTTGCAGCCTCTCGTTGATGCCGCGATTGCCGCGGTGCGCGAGGCTAAAGCGAATCCGCAGGTGTTTGGTACCCCCACAATTTCTGACGGCATGTCCATGGGAACCGAGGGCATGAAGTACTCGCTGGTTTCGCGCGAAGTGATCGCCGACTGTATCGAAACTGCTGTGCAAGGGCAGTGGATGGATGGTGTGGTGGTGGTTGGTGGCTGTGACAAAAATATGCCAGGTGGCATGATCGGCATTGCACGGATGAACGTGCCAGGTATTTATGTCTATGGCGGGACCATCAAGCCAGGTTCACATAAGGGGCGCGACCTCAATATTGTGTCCGTATTCGAGGCCGTGGGTGAGTTCACGATGGGCCGCATGAGTAACGAAGATTTCAAGGCGATTGAGCAAAAGGCAATTCCAGGCTCGGGCTCTTGCGGCGGCATGTACACCGCCAATACGATGAGCTCGTCATTTGAGGCGATGGGTATGGCGCTGCCGTACTCAAGCACCTTGGCCAACGAGGACAAAGAGGCGATTACCCATGCTGCTGAGGCTGCGCGCGTGTTGGTTGACGCGGTACGTAAAGGGCGCAAGCCGCGCGACATCATTACGCGCAAGTCGCTAGAAAATGCCGTGTCGGTCATCATGGCGATCGGTGGCTCCACGAACGCAGTCTTGCATTTTTTAGCAATCGCACATGCTGCGGAAGTGCCATGGACGATTGATGATTTTGAGGCCATCCGTAAGCGCGTCCCCGTTTTATGTGATCTGAAGCCCTCCGGTCAGTTCCTGACCGTTGACCTGCATCGCGCCGGTGGAATCCCGCAGGTCATGAAGATCCTATTGAACGCGGGCTTGCTGCATGGCGATTGCATGACGATTTCTGGCAAGACCATTGCGGAAGTGCTCAAAGACGTACCGAGTGAGCCGCCAGCTGGTCAGCAAGTGATCCGCTCAATTAAGAACCCAATGTACGAACAGGGCCACCTCGCGATCCTGAAAGGCAATCTGTCGCCAGAAGGTGCTGTTGCCAAAATCACGGGCCTTAAAAACCCTGTTATTACGGGCCCCGCTCGTGTTTTTGATTCGGAAGATGATGCGATGGCCGCCATTATGGATCGCAAAATCACGCACGGCGATATCGTTGTGATCCGCTACGAGGGCCCCAAAGGCGGCCCAGGGATGCGCGAGATGCTTGCACCAACGTCTGCTTTGGTTGGCCAAGGCTTGGGTGAGAGCGTGGGCTTGATTACGGATGGCCGCTTCTCTGGTGGCACATGGGGGATGGTGGTTGGTCACGTGGCGCCAGAAGCGTATGTGGGGGGGTTGATCGGCCTGATCAAAGAGGGTGACTCGGTCACGATTGATGCGCACAAGTTACTGTTGCAGCTGAATGTGCCAGAGGCCGAAATCGAGCAGCGCCGTAAGCTCTGGAAACAGCCGACCCCGCGCTATACGCGTGGCGTACTCGCTAAGTTTGGACATTTGGCGAGCACGGCGAGCCGTGGGGCCGTGACGGACGCATTTGATAAGTGATGCGTGCCGTTTTGTCGGGAAGACGCTGGCGTGCAGCGTGCGCCAGTTTTGTCTTGTGCCTGTTTTGCGTAGGGGCCGTCTCTGCGCAGGGTGCGCAGGATGGTTTAGCGCTGGCTAAAGCCAAGACCTGCCTGGGCTGTCATCAAGTAGATGCGAAGCGCGTGGGGCCTGCGTTCACGGCGATTGCGCAGCGCTACGCCGGGCAGGCTGACGCTGAGCAGTACCTCAGCAAAGCGATTAGGCAGGGTGCGCGAGGGCGCTGGGGCGCCGTCCCCATGCCTGCCCAGTCTCAGGTCAATGAGCAAGATGCGCAGCGTTTGGCGCAGTGGATCATTTCTTTGCGACCCTAGTCGCACACAATATTCTTATTTAAGGTGAATCAGATGAGCGCAGCTTCTGTTGGAGTGCAAAGTGCAGTGTTTGGCGGCGGCTGTTTCTGGTGCGTCGAAGCGGTGTTCGCTTCGCTCGAGGGCGTGCATAGCGCACAGTCGGGTTATTGCGGCGGCTCCGTTGATCAGCCAACGTATGAGCAGGTTTGCTCCAAACAGACGGGTCATATCGAGGTGGTAAAGATAGATTTTGACCCCGCGAAAATCAGTTACAAGGATTTGCTTGAAGTGTTGTTTGCAATTCATGATCCCACAACGCCAGGCCGTCAAGGCAATGACGTCGGCCCCCAGTATCAGTCGGCTATTTTTTGGCAGGATGTCGCACAGCGGGATGCGGCACAAGCAGCGATTGCCGCACTAGACGCAGCGGGTGAGTTTGCTGCGCCAATCTGTACTGAGCTCAGGCCCGCCGCAAAGTTTTGGCCTGCCGAGGCCTATCACGACAACTACTTTGCGCTGCATCCAGAGCAAGGCTATTGCCAGATGGTTGTGGCACCTAAAGTACAAAAATTTCGAAAACGGTTTGCAACCCGACTCAAGTCCCCGACAAACTAGTTGTCCATTCGTATATCTAACTTGACAGGGTAAAAAAATCCGTTCATAATCTCGTTTCTTTGCTTCTACCAAAGCATAGAAATTGATGTAAAGCAGTCAGTAGCAGCCGTGGTCATCTGGTCTTTTAAGATCATTTAATTCCCGAATACCTACAGATTTGCCGCATTTGGCTGATTTTCAGCCAAATGCTAGTGGTGCCCTGTTCTTTAAAAATTTGACAACCGATAAGTGTGGGCGCTTGATACGCGTAGCGCAGGTCACGTAGCTGTAACAGGCTGCTGTGATTGCAAACGAAATCAAGTGCTCACTTGAAGTGAAATAGTAATGTCTCTGGGTGTTAA
>CAIUZV010000088.1 GCA_903903735.1 uncultured beta proteobacterium
CGGCCCCAAAGGAGAGACCTGCCCATCCCAACTGCGCCCCGGCCGAATGATAAACCGCTGCTCCACCCCACGCCGACCCAACGCCTGCGCCAGCTTCACAAAAAACCGCTCCGCCCCGCCTTCTTTGCCGAAGTGGATGTGAAGCACGCGGGTGGGATGTGTCATGTTGAACTCACGAGATCATCGAATACGTTGATAGAGGGCTGTTACACGAATAAACTTGGCTGCAACCAAGCGGAAACCATGATCCTGCAGGAATGTATTTGTTTCGACAAAGGTGTGCGCTTTTTCTGGGCCCCGCTCGAAACCACAATCAACTGCAACCCAATCGATCCGAGACAGTGACTTGACGGCTCCCTCCAGCACCTCTGGCTCGGCACCCTCGGCCTCAAGCTTGAAGATCACCGGACCCGAGAGCGACGAAAAATCAACCGATGCATCAAGAGTGGTGGCCTGAAGCGTGACGGACGGCTCTTCTTCGGCCCCGGGCAAGACGGAACTATCTGCGCTGTCCGCTCGGTTGTAAAATTTCAGAACTGTTTCCTCCTTCCAAAGGGCCTTGCGGATACAACTAGGATGACCCCCGAAGTGGTTAAGATCGACGCAACGCGATTCCAAGGCCTCAGGCTCGAACGGTATATATCTGAACCCGCGCTGCCGCGCCCAAAAACCCAACTCCCCGACATTGGCACCGCAATCAATGAAGACGCCATCTCGTAGGTTCGTAATCAGATCAAGGCTGTAATCTCTCGCAAGACGATCGACTCCGGCCATAACACCGCGCTTATAGCGATTGTGACGCCCGCGCCGACAGATATAAATTCTGTCAACTCCATCGTCGGCGATATGAATTTCATCTTCTTCGCCCTTTATCGGTGTTATTCTTTGAAGCTTGCCCCGAATTGCATTCCGGAAATTTGTCAGGCGACAATAAGTCGGCGTCGACATCCTAGTGTACAAGGCATCTTCTAGATTTCTGACAAGATTCGTGCGCATTTCACTTAGCTTTCGAATGTTTAAGCACCATTATTTCCGTCCGGCCATAAACCAACCGGGAGAGGTTCTGCAAATTCTTTCGCCCCGCACTCCGTCCATTCGGTTTCGCTTGAAAGTCAATTGAGCGGAAAACATGTCCATGAGCATAGCAAAGTTTAGTCTATAACGTTTCGCAATCCCTCTGAACCCAGGCACCAGGCTCGCAGTTGAAGCACGACCCCAAACCAATGGGTGGAATTCAAGCGCAGCAAAACCGATACGCGAAAAAGTCTCGCGCCACCAACTAGGGGTAGCCCGGAAGTAGTCATCTGGATGGCCGTGAATCCGAAACATAAAGGGCACCGTCACGTGAACAAGCCCGCCAGGTTTAACCACCCGATGCAACTCGGCCAGGACTGCGGGGGCATCGTAGATATGTTCCAAAGTGTTGAAGCAAATGACCGTATCAAAACTATTGTCATCAAAGGGAAGCGGCTGCCCCGGCTTTACAAGATGGGTCGGGGCAAACTCGGCATCAATGTTTACTGACGTAATATCCAGCCCTAGCGGCAATAGCGGAAGGTACTTTGCCTTTCGACCGCCCCCCATGTCCAATACTTTACCTGTGATCGGTAAGGTCAGGATAAACTCATTTTGCAGCATCCGAAGAACAGATTGCTTTGGATCTCTTC
>CAIUZV010000089.1 GCA_903903735.1 uncultured beta proteobacterium
CGGCGCCAACTTGCCCAGCCCCAGATATGCGTATATTTTGAAAAATAATAGCTGCCACTTCCGCGCTGCCGCCCAAATTGAAGATTGCCGCCCGAGACCATCCCAACACGTTCGTTATCGCGATAGCGCGTGAGCATTTCTTCACAATACCGAAAGAAGCTAGGATCAGGCAAACAATCATCTTCAAGAATGATGGCTTCTTCCACTTGCTCAAAAATCCAATCAATTCCGCTTGCGACGCGGCGCTTACAACCCATATTGCTATCAGCAAACTCGGTGATGATTTCGCAGTCCCAATCCACACGATTAATAATCGCGCGAGTTTGTGCGCAAAGCTCGGCCTCACCCTCTCTTTGAGGACGAGGCCCATCCGCCACAACCAACAGCTTCGGTGGACGTGCCTTAGCGATGGCATTGAAGACGCGTTCAGTCGTGTCAGGTCGATTGAAAATCAACAAGGCAACGGGCTTAGTCAATTTAAATTCAGACATGCTTCAGGCTCGACTTATCATCCAGGCAGGCTCGCGCGAACTCATTTAAACGTTTGCAAAAAATGTTGGCGCTAAAGTCTTCGCGATATGCCGCAAACTTCGACGCCAGGTTTTCTATGCCTAAGGCTGCTGTGAGCCCTGCGCGAATCCGCTCTGACTGATCAAAGGGCAGGGCCAGCCCGATTCCATACTTTGATACACGATCACCCATCAGGCAGTTATCCGATACCAAAAGCGGTTTTTCAAAATAAGCTGCTTTGGACAACATATTGCTACTGCGATAGAAGTCGCGGTACACCGCAAAAATGACATCTGATGCGGCAATAACTGCATTAAACAAAGCCTCATCGGTTAAATAATCTGCATGGACGTATAGGTTCTCTGGTGAGTGCGTTTCCAATTTTGCTAACGCACGCTGGTCATCCGGCAAAAGATTATTGTGGTTGATACGTCCGACTTGCACAAAGTACCACTGGGTCGGGTCCGCATTTAGAATCAAATCAACCCATTGCACAAGATTTTTTTGCTTGCCAATCGATCCGCCCATAAAGACAATTTTTCTGTCCGCTGCATTACGCAGGATCTCCGTGACTATCGCCTCTTGCGTGTTGGGCAGAGCCGTTTCAGTGATGTCAGGTAAAAATGTAAATGTCTTTGCGGGGAAGTGGTGTTGATAGGTCTGCAACACGCTCTCGTCAAGAAAGCAGGTGCCGCGATATTGCTCTAACGAGTAGTAGTCTGGAATATGTGTGTCACGGTTCGCTTGGGAAAGCGCCTCAGGTGTAATGCACAAACCAACCCAAGGGATCAATGCGGTGCCATCCCGATTACGAAACTGGATTTCTTTCCAGACAGCAGAGCGTTGCAAATAACCGTCGACAAACAAGTTAAAGACCAGATCAACTTTCTTAGCACTTGCATGCAGTGTGGTTTCGATTTCTTGTTTGAATGTTTGTGGATCAAGAAACTTCGCGGCAAACGCTTGTTGTTCGCGAACGGCTTGAGACTGAAATGGTTGCTTAAGTCGTTTGATGACTTTCCGCGTAATTTGTTTCGCGCGTCCCCAACCGACATTTTGGTCTGACTGAATACCCTTAGGCCAAGATAACTGCGGATGGTGTAAGAAGCCTTTTTGTTCTAATTTCTTTTGCAATCCCACAGGATCTTGACTAACCGGGACGACATCCCAACCAGTACTAACAAACGCCTCAGTCACTAAGACATGCCACGAGTCGAGGTGCCCTTCATTTGAAATTGGGTTGTATAACAAAACGCATGGTCGCGGTTGCATGCGCTATGTCTCAGTGGGTAGAAACAGGCTTAAGCGCCTGCTCAATAAAATCGTATAAGCTTTGCTTCAGGGCGTCGTAGCTAAAGTCCTGACGATAGGCAGCAAAGTGCTCGGGCAACGCAACGGATCGATCTTCCGGCTTCACCAACTCGGTTAGTGCATGCATCATTGCGCTAGAGTCGGTCTCCGGTACTGCAAGACCGATTCGATATTTTTGTACACGGTCACCCATCAGGTAGCCATCGGCTACTAGTATCGGTTTGTTAAAGGCAGCCGCTTTGCCAAGCATGTTGCTACTGATACTGAACTGGCGATACACCGCAAATAGCACATCACTCAGCGCAATGACTTCGTTGAAAGTTTGCTCATCTGGCAAATACTCAGCATGGATGAAGAGATTTTCTGGCGGGCTTGTCTGCGCGCGCTGATAGCCCGCCAGATCTTCAGTGCTTAAGTTTTGTTCGTGCACCTCACCGACTTGGACAAAATACCACTTGCTTGGGTCTGCCTGTGCGATGGCGCGAAACCACTGACTTAGGTTTTTGTTACTACCAATCGTGCCACCCAAAAAAACGATCTTGCGACCGGATGCTCGTTGCTTTATTTCCGCTACAAAGGCGCTTTGTGTCGACGGCACACTCGCATCCGTCACATCGGGCAAATAAGCAAAGGACTTTTCTGGCATCGCAATGGAATAGTCGTGCTGAATCTGTTCGTCTAAAAAGCACATGCCTCTTAGGCTAGCTAACTGATAACACGCCTCAGTTGGAGGCACAGCAGAAGGTACAAATCGGATACCAACCCAGGGGATCGTGTGCAACGCCTCAAACGGTTTCCAGCCTAATACGTCATGGCGATACAGATCCATGTACATATTGAATACAAGTTTTGGCGCTTGGCCGAGTTGCCGAGTCGCATCCGCGACGCGTTGCGCAAACTCCTGAGGTTGTAGGAAAGATGACTCAAGCTGCTTTAAGATTTCGGCTTCAAATGCACTAGTCGCTATTTCAGCTTTCGGTAACAGCTTCTTAATAACGCGAGTGAGTTTTGATTGCACACGCTCGCGCAATGATCGCTGTGGCTTGCGCCATTCTAGGATGCGTAAATTCGGATGCTGCTCGAGTTGCTTTCGCTTCAAACGGTGATGCAAGTCAGCACCACCCGGGCTGAGCGATGCAACGGACCAGCCCGCCTCTAGCAAAAATTCGACGAAGAGTGCGTTCCACGAATCAAGATGCCCGTGCCCCGCTAGTGGGTTGTAGAGCAAGATCATTTCATCACAACCTGTTGATACCAGAGCTCGAGCAGCACGAGCTTGTATGCAAGAAACAAACCTGTGTACCCTTCACTAGCCAAGCCTGCGCGAACATAACCGACTTTGTCTGCGGTCAGAATTCCAGCCTTCTGCAAGTGTCCACCAACTAACGCATCTGCGTAGCGCTGCACCACACCAGTCAGCCATGCCTGCACAGGCGGCTGAAAACCGGCTTTGGGTCGCGTGAGCACTTCTGGCGGGAGCACGCCCTGAAGGGATTCACGCAACCAAGCCTTTTGACCAAGGGAATGATCGGGATATTTTGCCCGCAGTGCCATCACCAGACTAATGAGGTGGGCATCCAAAAAAGGCATGCGCGTTTCAACGCCTACACCCATGCTGACACGATCACCTAAGGTCAAGCAATTGGATGTCAACCAGGTGTCAAAGAGCATGCGGATCACCGCGGCAGGGATTTGCTCAAAGGTTCGCTGCCCAAGAGCAGTGGGTACGAATGCATTATCGGCCGCTAGTGATGCCATTGCTGGGCCGTATAGCTTGTCTTTGAAAACATAAGCGCCAGCGAACTCTGGATGCAGCATGTAATAGAACAACTGGTCTTTTGGTTGGCGTGGATCACTGATCTTTTGCAAAACATCTGCCCAGTGCTTTAGCGTAGGGTGGGCGTGTGGATAGTGCGCAACTTTTAGTAAAAATGTCTGAACACTAGGTGCGGTTAGCCAACTAGCCAACCAAGTCAAGCCAGGCTGACGACTGGCCAGCTCGTTTAAATGCACCGCTTGCGTCACGTAGGGATAGCCCCAAAATAACTCATCCCCCCCAACACCGGATAAAAGGACCTTGATTCCTTCATCTGCGGCAGCCCGGGGCACAGAGTAATGCCCAAACGCTGCTGGGTCTGCGATGGGCTCGTCCATGATGCGCACGAGCGTTGGAAAAAACTCAACAAAGCTATCTACGGGCAGCTCGACCTCGTGCACGATCATGCCCAATGACTCTGCAAGTGCTCGCGCCTGTGCGCGCTCATCGTAAAGTGGTCGACCTGGGTAGCCCACACAAAATGCATGCATCGGCTCGGCATAATTTTTTTGCGCGATTGCGGCAATTGCGCCTGAGTCAACGCCCCCAGACAAGGCAATGCCGACCGGGACATCAGCACGCAGGGTGAGTTTGACAGCATCCTCAACACCGTGACGAATCTTTGCCAACAACTCCGGCTTTGAAAGTGCAGTCGTTGCACTTAGATCAGTATCCTTCCCTGAGTCTTCAACAGTCCAATACTGCATTGGCGTTGCCACCCATGCGTCAACGGATAGTGTCAGCGTATGGCCAGCGGCGAGCTTATGTACACCCTGCAGCAAGGTCAAAGGCTCGGGCACGTATTGGTAGTGCAAATACATATCCACCGCAGCCACATTAAGCCCTGGCTTGGTGTTCAACAATGGCAACAAACCCTTGAGCTCTGAGGCGAAGCAAAGTACGTGCTGATCAAAGGCATAAAAGAGTGGCTTCTCGCCGCAACGATCTCTTGCAAGAAATGCCTGCTGGGTTTGCTTATCCCAAATCACAAATGCGAAAGGACCGATGAACCGGCTCACGCAGGCTGCGCCCCAAACCTGATATGCAGCAAGCAACACCTCAGTGTCAGAATGACTACTGAACGTTTCACCAAGGGCTTCAAGCTCTTGGCGTAGTTCGAGGTGATTATAAATTTCGCCGTTGTATGTGACCGTGTAGCGCCCGTGGGCGTGGGTCATCGGCTGATGTCCGGCGCTTGTCAGATCAATGATGGACAGGCGGGTATGGCCAAACTGGATATGCGCATCGGATAGGACGCCCGAGCTATCTGGCCCGCGATGCGCCAAGGTAGCCAGGGTTTCAGGGGGTAGCTCTGGCCAAGCGGAGCCGGTGCTCGATGCTTGTCTGTGTATGCGACCTAAGATGCCACACATTACGTACTAAACCAAAGAGGTTTAATCACAGATTACAGTTTTGATATGAAGTCTTGATATGCGATGCGAAGCCCTGACTCAAGATCAACCTTGGGTTTCCAGCCCAACGCATGTAACCGCCCACTATCCATCAGCTTGCGTGGCGTTCCATCGGGCTTGGTAGCATCAAAGGTGATCTCGCCGGCATAACCAACAACACGACCCACCGTCCGTGCTAAGTCGGCAATTGTCACATCGGATCCATAGCCAACGTTGATGTGACTTTGCATAGGCAAGGTGTGCGAATCGTATTGGTCTTTGGGCAAATTCATGACGTGTATGCTGGCACCTGCCATATCGTCGACGTACAGGAACTCGCGGTATGGTTTTCCTGAGCCCCAAATTGCAACGCTAGGTAGGCTGCCTATTTTGGCTTCATGAAACCGCCGTATCAGTGCGGGGATGACGTGGGAGTTTTCTGGATGGTAGTTATCGCCAGGGCCGTACAAGTTGGTTGGCATGACACTCCGGTAATCAATACCGTGCTCTTTGCCGTATTGCCGGTTATAGCTTTCACACAATTTGATACCGGCAATCTTTGCGATCGCGTAGGGCTCGTTGGTCGGCTCAAGCAAACCGGTTAGCAGTGCACTTTCTGCCATCGGCTGGGCCGCGAGTTTGGGATAAATACAGCTACTTCCCAAAAACAAAAGTTTTTTAACGCCGTTTCGGAAGGCCGCATCAATGATGTTTGCCTCAACCATCAGGTTGTCGTAGATGAACTCCGCCGGGTAGGTATTATTGGCATGAATACCGCCTACCTTCGCAGCGGCCAAATAAACCTCGGTAGGTTTCTCCGTTGCAAAAAACGCACGCACGGCTGTTTGATCTGTCAGATCTAGTTCACTTCTGGAGCGTGAAATAATCTGCTCCGGCGTGTGGCCCGCCGCCAATAATTGACGCACGATCGCCGATCCGACCATGCCACGGTGGCCCGCAACGAATATTCTGGATTGCTTCAGGGATATGTTTTTATCGTTCATGGAAATCCACGCTACCGCCGTACTGCGCACGGTTTGTGCACAGCAGAATTAGGTGGGCTTTTGCCCACTGCGGATTTTACTCTGCCATAGGGGTTTTACGAAGTTTGCTGTCATTTACCATCACCCCGCGAAACCGTTGATTTTTGTGCAGGACGCAAGCGTGGCCTAGTCCAATGAAAATGCACAAGACGGGCATAAACCAAAGCATACAAAAGTGCACAAAATACAAAAGAGGCCATCAATAGGAGTGTGCTTGTACGAAACACCACCGCCAGTGCCGCTGGGATAGCCGCAAAAAGCAAAATCATCGGGAAAACTACCGCATTTTGTGTTGTGGTCGGCGAATTGGCAAACCAACGCCTGGCCACGCGCCCCCAAAGAAGGCTGTGCAAATGGAGGCGGTCAGCACCTCCGAGTTCTCGCGTCCGAGCCCGGCGCCGCAACATAGAAAAAAGAACCTCTAACACAGGGTAGCCACAGGCAAGAAGAGGAGCCCAAGGCGAAACGTGATAAGGGTTGCGCATCGCAACAAGCACCGCGACCCAGCCAAGTAGGAAACCCAGTAAATAGGCGCCACCATCACCCAAGAAAATCTTACCCTTAGGGTAGTTCACCAGCATGAATCCAAAGATTGATCCGGCCAAAACAAAGCATATTTTAGCCATTTCGGCATCTGCTGCCTGAAACGCGATCAAGCCCAGTGCGGATAAGCACAGCAAGACGGTCCCGCTCGCCAAGCCGTTAAAGCCGTCAATGATGTTGATCGCATTGGCCACACCGCTTAATGCAAATGCCGTAAAAAGCACTGATATGGGGATAATCGCCAAGATCGAGTCCAACATCGGAATCCCAACCCGCGTCAAACTAACCCCAGTCAGCCACCACGCTAAAACGCCGCTGGCAAAGGTGGCAATCATCCTTTCCCTCACGCGATCACGCTTGAATAAGTCTTCGATGGCACCCACAAAAAAAGCAGGTAGAGCTGCAATCAGCATGGGCCACAAGATTTGCGCCACCTCCGGAGGGGTCAGCGCCGCACCAATCATGGCCGAAATTAGAATCGCCACACCGCCAACTCGGGGGGTCGGCTCTTCGTGCACTTTTTGAATACCGGCTTCGCTATCGAGCGTGTGCGACCCATGAAGGTGCTTTGTCCAGACAATGAGCAGACAAATAGCCAAGGAAGCCACGCCACCAGCGGTTAGCGCTAAATGGGGAATTGCGAATACCAAAATGCAAGCCTTATCTTCCCAATGATTAAGCTTGAGTTTACCTGATCCTAGACGGGTTTAACCTGTGCCGATATTTGTCTAAACAAACTTGATACGACGTGCCGCAAACGCAACCATACGGAGCAGCAGCCAGCCATGCTTCCATCGGGAAATATTCGTCTCGCCATAACGACGCGCTCGGTACCGAATCGGCACCTCAAGGATCTTAAGATTTAATTTGGCAGCACCAAATAACAAATCAAAATCACCGAACGGATCAAAGTCACCAAAATAGGCTCTATTTTTTTCGATCCGTAAATAGTCTTTACGCCATAACACTTTCGTCCCACACAGGGTATCGCGTATCGGCTGACCCAACAGCCAACTGAATGCCCAAGAGAAAAATTTATTCCCTAACAAATTCGCAAAGCGCATGGCATTCCCCTCCATCGGGTACACCAAGCGGACGCCATTGATAAACTCCCCTTCGCCAGACTCAAGCAAATGGTAGAAGCGAGGTAAATCTTCCGGCGGAACAGTGATGTCTGCATCTAGAATCATCAATATATCGCCAGTCGCAATATCGAATCCAGCGCGAACGGCATCACCTTTGCCTTTTCCCGACTGACGTATCAGCTTGCAATTTAGATCTGGATGATTGGCAATCGCTCGCTCAATGGCCACGTACGTGTCGTCTGTTGAGTGACCTTCGACAAAAACCACTTCGGTCTGAAGCCCCATCGCCGGGATACGAGCCAAAAGCTCATCAATGTGTCCCGATTCATTACGTGCAGCAACGATCACCGAAACGCTGGGTGCTGGCGTAACAGCCACAGGCAATGGACGTGCGATAGCGAAATTTGCTAAGTCAAACCATTTAAAGGGCAATAACTTTGCGAGGTACCTATTACAAAATTTTGAAATCAGAGGTACATGAACAGGGACTAACACCTCAGCCCACGATCTAAGTGGTTGAAACCCCGAAATAACGAGCAAATTACTGACGTCGTTCGGTGCGAGCCAATTTTGGGTTAAGCGAGGTGTTGCAATCCCAAACTTTTGTCCCAGGGTTAATGGGATATTCCACACATGGCTGTAGAAGTTACAGATAATTCGAGTGTGCGGCGTACAGTAGCGGTGCAGACCGGTCAGAACCCTCTGAACATCCCACAAGTCGTTTACGAGTTCAGAAATAATGACAAAGTCAAAAGACATTCCACGCAAGGAATGATCCACCTCGTCGAGATCATGCGCATCACACAAATAAAAATCTTGCTGGGGATGCGTCGTCCTTGCCTGCTCGACCGCAGTTGAAGAAAAATCTATTCCTACCCCGACGCTCGGCCGTAATGCTGCCAAGAGGTCGCCTCTACCACACCCTAGTTCTAACACTGTTGCTCCAGGGCTAACAACTTGTTGGTACGCCGCAAGGAGTCGCTCCCGGTAGTAAGCCGAGGATGCCTGAGGAACTTGCGCATTGACGCCGTTCCAGTAATCTTTTCTAGTTTGACAATACTCTAATCTTTCTGTTTCAAAGGTCTCAACTTTCATCGGGGTAGGCATCCGCTCTCATGTTTATTTTTGAATGAACAATTCAGTACTAAACAAAGGAAATTAAAATAGGCTCCGATTATTACGACAGAAAATATCCGTAAGCCGTCCAGTGTAATAAACATGGCCGAGTAAGCCACACAGAGTGCGAAGCAATACCCCAGCGCAACAGAATACCGGCGCATGACTGTAATGTAGAGTAGCCCCAACACACCGAGAACTCCGAACCAGCGCCCTGGCGTATAAAAAAAGTACTTCGGATTCTCGAAAAACAATGCCCAAAAGTGACCGAAGCCTTTTTCTTTTATGAAATCCCATCTACTAAACAGCTGATAATCAAAAGTCCAGTACCACCCTAATAACAAAACCTTGCTTGCGACCAAACCCAGCAACATGTATTTTAATTGTCGGCGCTTGCCGTCAGAATCACTCTCCGCCAAGATTTGTAGCGGTGCCATCGCAACAATAGCAAATGCCGTTAAAGAGAAATGCGTCAGACCTGCCAAACACACATAAATCGCTAACAGCCTACCTTGAGAAGCCGCTGCTAGCAAAATAAAGATCATTGTCAGCGGATCTGGTGCGCCTAAAACATAATCATTTAAGTATTTAAATGTGCATACAAAAATTACCAGTCCAATAAAAACGGTCCGAGTGTTTTGTACACGTTTAGTTAATGCAAGGCAAAATACTGGCGTAATGAAAACAGTGAGGATTACGTTCAAGAACTGAAATGCCAATCGATCACTAGAAGCACCTAGCACCTTCGCAAGCAACGGCATCAAAACCGATTCGGCCCAGGCCACGTCTTGCGGCCGAAAGATTGCGTCAGAGAATGCCCAGTAGTTATCGGCTAGATACACACGATGCGGCAGGGTCAGGTAGGCTGCAATCGGCTGCACCGGGTGAAAAAACTGATATGCACCGAACAAGAGTCCGCACATAAGCAGTAGCCACTTGGGGATTGCAGGGATTGCTTTCATTCGTTTTCGTAGTGCGCCGGTAGTGCACTCAACCGCTTGTGTAGCGACAAGCCTTTTGATGCGGCGACATCTATCCAAAAATTAGGGTTATACCGCTGCCATGCATGGCAGCCGAACGGTAGCTCGCCATTGTTTAATTGATATAAATAGTCCGGATGCGCCTCAAACGCAAACGCAACGGACTCTTGGGGTGATGGCACTGAAAAAAATCGACATTGTTGAGAAACAAAAAGACCCCAAAAAATATCTTCATTCACATCAATATTAACTTGGGTGTCGCAGTACACGAAGGAATGATAGTCCTTCAGGTACCTGTATACATTCGATATAAGACCGCCCGGCCAGCTCTGCATCAATACGTTTTTAAAGATACGAGGCTTCGATAAGACTCTTAGGAAGTCAGGTATTCGGCGAAGAGAAAAACCACCATTACCGACACTATTCAAGGTCAACGGGATAGTAGGGCGTGTGTAACCATCAAACCATGGAGCACCGATATAGGAATACTGTTTCGCACACCAATACTCGAGGGAATTGTTTAACACCAAGGCATCCGTTTGTACGATCAGGATATATTCAAATTGCGCGAAGGCCAGGTAGAAGCATTTAGACAGTAATAAAGTGTTGTAGCCTTGAATGCTCTTAAAAAATTGATCTTTAAAGCATACGTATCTGATACGTGATCCGTGTTGGTTGCAAAGCTGTTCAAAATAGGTCTCGAGCTTTTCAGGGCCAACCAAATACACCGGGTAATCCGGCAGCATCTCCAGCGTTTGCTCGACAGACAGCTGCTCAGCCGGGCTAAGCATTGGCTGATACATAGGAATGACGGCAGCGCACGTATGCATTACGGCCGACCCTTCAGCACGCGGACAATCTTATTTTTAATCCGTCTTGGAAACGCCAAATATTTACGTGGAAATTTAAGATTTCGCCCCTCGAGCAAATGATCAAAAATGTACTGGTCAGCACGCAAGTTTTGCTCGATTGTTGCCGGATGTGTCATCGCACCAAGGGGTGAAACAGGCGTGCCAGGTTCGTCTTCAAAGGCATGGGTGTGCGTGCTATCCGGGCCGATTCCAATATTGGTAACAAGATTTACGCGCGGCGTAGCCGTCAGTGCTCCGTGATACCACAGCGTCGCAAGCCAAGCATAGGCCCACGAATTAATTTTATGCTGATGTACGCGATCGAGGATATCGATCCAGTAACGCTGCTCATAGGGATCAGGCATTTTGCGACACCAGTCATCTGTGCCTTTCCAGTTAGGCCAAAAACTGAGCTCACCGTCAAAGTGTTTCCAAGCACGACGCCATGATGCCCAGCCCCAACAGTGGCCATATTTGGAAAAATAGTACGCTGAATCGCCTCGTCGCTTGCCATTTTGATAGTTGTTACCCGTGATCACCCAAACACGTTCGTCATCCTTATACCGCTCAAGTAAGTTCTGGCAAAAAATAAAAAAATCGGGATGGGGTAGGCAGTCATCCTCAAGCACAATCGCTGTTTCAACGGAATCAAACACCCACGTCAAACCGCTTGAGATACGGCGCTTAAGGCCCATATTTTGGTCTGCGTAGTTTCGGTAGACTTCGCAAGGCCAGTCCACATGCTGAACGATGTCTCGCACTACCTGGCAGCGGTCTGCGTCCGTAGGATGATCTGGCCGGGGGCCATCCGCAATAATGAATAGCTTGGCGGGACGCTGTGCACGGATAGCCTCAAACGTCTCACGAGTGTGCCGTGGTCGATTAAAGACAATATAGGCAATTGATATGTCAGACATAGGTGAAGGGCAATTCCATCATCAGCGATTAACCTGATAATACAGCCGACCCAGCAGCTCACGCATTGCGGTGTGGGTTGTACTCAGTGCGCTAGGGTGAGGAAGAAAGCTCTCAATCCGAATATCCTCATTCGACGTGCGAATGTCTACCGGATAAGGAATCACTTCAAAGCCAACCGCTTCGAATAGCCGCTGCGCTCGCTGCATGTGAAAAACAGAGGTCACCAGAATAATTGTCTGTTGATTAGACGCTAATAGCTTTCGCACAGCGCGCGCCTCTTGTTGTGTGTTTTCAACTTTTTCGGTCACTTGTATGTGTGTTGCGGGAACCTGCATCATCATCGCGTGCCGGCTCAATACATCGCCCTCGGTTTCATCCCCACCCTGCCACGGCAACTTACCGCCCGTAAACACTAACAGGGGCGCTTTCGCTGACTTAAAAAGCGCAATGCCTCCTAAAAATCGACTTGCGGTTGCCCACTGTGCGACGTAACCGTTTTTCGTCTGAATCCAGTGCATTCCTGCACTTAAAACAACAATCGCATCGGCGGCGGGGAGCTCCTCTGGGGAACGCAATTCCACCCCTTTTTCAACCGAATTAAACAGTGCGTCAGCAACCAGCGGGGTGCTCGCTAACCATAGAAAAGTAACGCCCACACAAATCACTGCACGGCGCCGCGTGAGTAGCCCAACCACCAAAAGCACCAATACAAAAAATAAAGGTGACAAAAAAAAAGGAAGAATTTTATGCAGATAAATCATTGGTAAAGAATTGTTTAGCTATCAGTCCATCGATTCAATCAGAAGTCTATAATTTGGTACGCAAACAACTAAAACCCACAATGAAGTCAACTCGCAAAGGCTTAATTTTAGCTGGTGGTTCGGGGACCAGGCTTTATCCGGCAACGCTCGCGGTTTCCAAACAACTGCTGCCGGTGTACGACAAGCCGATGATTTATTACCCGTTATCCACCTTGATGCTGGCGGGTATTCGCGAAGTGCTGGTTATTTCGACCCCGCAGGATACCCCCAGATTTGCTGCACTGCTGGGTGACGGATCCCAATGGGGCATGCGGTTTGAGTATGTGGTGCAGCCCAGCCCAGATGGCTTGGCTCAGGCGTTTATCTTAGGTAAAGACTTTATCCAAGGCCACCCAAGTACTCTTATATTAGGGGACAACATCTTTTACGGGCACGATTTGGTCCGAAAATTACAGTCTGCCAACCAAAAAACGGATACCGCTACGATTTTTGCCTATCACGTACCCGACCCAGAGCGCTATGGGGTCGTCGAGTTTGATAAGCAACAACGGGCCATCAGCATTGAAGAAAAGCCGGCGAAGCCCAAGAGCCAATATGCTGCGACGGGTTTGTATTTTTATGACGAGCAAGTGTGCGACATTGCGGCAAGCATAAAGCCTAGCGCACGCGGTGAGCTTGAAATCACCGAAGTTAATAATCGCTATCTCGCGCTGGGCAGACTGAATGTTGAAATTATGGGTCGCGGGTTTGCCTGGCTTGATACTGGGACACATGACAGCATGTTGGAGGCTTCAAGCTTTATTGCCACTCTGCAAAAGCGCCAAGGGCTACAAGTGGCCTGCCCAGAAGAAATCGCGTTTGGACAAAAATGGATTTCAGCAGAGCAGTTGGAGCGCTTAGCCCAACCCCTAGCTAAAACTGCCTATGGGCAGTACCTTCTGAATTTATTGAAGCGATAGTTTCAACCCGCTCTTGGAGCCTAGCTTTGCCGTTTACAGTTACAGCCACTGCGCTTTCAGACGTACTGCTTTTGGAGCCAAAGGTTTTTGGTGACGAACGCGGCTTTTTCTTTGAAAGCTACAACGAACGAGATTTTTTTAGTGCAACAGGCCTAGATGTAAATTTTGTCCAAGATAATCATAGTCGCAGCAAGAAAGGCGTCCTGCGTGGATTGCACTATCAAATTGCGCAGTCACAAGGCAAGCTTGTGCGTGTGACACAGGGTGAAGTGTTTGATGTGTGCGTCAATTTAAAAAAAGGACATCCGGATTTTGGTAAATGGATGGGAGTACATTTAGATGCTCAAAGTAAACGTCAACTTTGGATACCACCAGGTTTTGCACACGGATTTTTAGTGCTGAGTGATGACACCGATGTCATGTACAAAACAACGGATTACTACTCTCGCGCGGACGAGCGCTGTCTGCTGTGGAACGACCCAGCCGTAGGAATTGATTGGCCATTACCCGTGTTAGCGGGTGCAGATCCCTTGTTAACAGACAAAGATAGGCAAGGCCTTTGTCTGTCTAATTCGGAAGTATTCATTTGATCGCCCGCTGGTCTGGCACCTTGCATAAAGCTGCAGTGCGACCTGCCTCGGACTGGCTCTCTTACCTGGGCCTATCGCTTTGCGTCATCAGTTTGATCGTCCTTGTTACGAATCAATATGGATCGCTTATTAAACTGGATTCTTACTATCGGATCCACACCCCCGCACTCTGCCTTGCCTTTGGTTTAGTAGTCGCAGCTATTAACACACGCTTAGCGATCATGGCGACGGTTTTTGTGTTGCCGCTGCTACCAACCATTGCTTGGCAATTTCAGATTTACACCGGGTACGGCCGCATACAGGACGTGCATGGCGCAGGTTTAGACCTCGCTGCGGGTATTTTTTTTGGCACACTTATCAGAAACATTCTGCAAAAGAAGCAGACAACACCTGGCGAGACTGGCTCGCTGCCAAGCCTACCATGGCCAGCAGCACTCGCTTTTATGGTGATCACCCTCTCCGTCGCCATCGCTATTGCGCGGAACCTACAACAGTCCAGTGCGCCCTTCAGCGTGCAGGCACTGATGTTCAACCTGCTGCACCTGCGTACGCTAACTTGGCACGATGATTATCGGCCACTCATGGATTGGGTCGCATATGGTGGCGCTTTTTCTGTTCTAGCGGTATTTGTGCCAGCACTTAAAGACATGCCAGATCGCAACGATGTGATCTTCAAACCGCTGATTGCAGGCTTAGTCATCGCCGCCTTAGTCGGGTGGCGACAGTCCACCCTCGGTGTTGGACTAAGCGTCGACTTGCAAAACTTTCGGGTGAATCGTTTTGGCTTTGCTTCGCTTGGTTTTCAACCTGATCTGCATGCCTTTGCTGGTCATATGCTTTTGGGTGCTCTAGGTTTATTCGGATATGCTTTTTATAAAAAATCTCGATGGCTTTGGTTGCTATGCCTCGGGTTGGTTTCGTGCCTTTGCTGGTGGCTACTATTTTTGAGCAAGTCAAAAGCGAGTCTGGCCTTAGCCGTTCTATGCCTTCTATCGCTCGGGGTGGTTTGGCTGTTGCAACGAATAGTGAAACCCAAAAAAGTCCTTATGAGTTTGGGCTGTCTTGGCGCTTTAGTATTGATAAGCATCCCAATTGCGCCAAACCTCTGGGTTGCTGGGCTTACTCAGATCACGCATGCGCTGGGACTACCTGACTTGCTAGCATTAAATATCAAGCTTTCATATCGGCCTGAAGTCTATATGGCGGCACTCCGCATGTTTACCTTGTTTCCTTTCGCCGGGCTCGGGCAGGCGGAGTTTTATCGTCAATCGGCAAATCCTGAATTGTCTCAGTCGTATTTTCTTAGTACAGAGCAAAACGGCGAAAATGCGCATAACTACTTTTTACAGACGCTCGTTGAGAATGGGCTTGTAGGGTTCTTCACTCTCGGCTTCATGCTGATTTATCCACTCTTTAAAGTACTCGACAAGCGTGTATTAATCCCAGCTTTAGGTGTCCTGTTGGCCATGGCATGTGCCAATGTATTTTCACACTCTTTATTGGTCCGAGAAAACCTCCTGCTCGCTGCATGTTTTGTTGCTCTGCTGTATTCGTTTGTTCCGGCAAGTGCTTCTACTCCGAAACAAAACGTCGTTGCGTGCTATCCATGGAATTTGTTGCAGCATCGCTACGTTATCGTTACGATCGTAGCCGTCTCATTGGCTTTGATCGTGAAAGAGGGGTTGCAAGCGAGAGGCAGCTTTCCTTTCGACAAGGATCTTCAATGCTTTAAAACACGTCCGCTCGAGCGGGATGGTTGGACGTCTGGTCGCTATCTGACCGATATACCAGTTGGTGCAACGGGCTTCACTATTCAGCTTGCCACGACACAACCTGATGCTGAACAGCGTCCGATATCAGGATCGCTACAAATTCTGTTTGATCGCCGCAAGCTAATTGATAAAGACTTTGCACTAAACAAAACAGGGCCGCAACAAATGAGTTTTCACTTACCCCCGGGTACCGTCGCTACACCAGACGATTACCAAGCTGAGCTGACGCTATCCCGCTGCTTCATCCCGCGGAACTTTGGAATGAACGAAGATAGCCGCCGACTAGGCGTAAGGATCGAAGGGATTCACTGGCACTGATAATCGGACCGCTTCACGCTGTTACGAAACGGATCAGTCAGGTCATCAGAGTATTCGCCCATCAGCAAGCGCTGCTTAGGTAGGAAATGATTGCGGAAATAACGACTCGTAGTCGCAATCGTTTGACCCCAGTCTGTCAACAGCACGCAGCCATTACGAATTACGATCGTGCCGGATTGCTCTTGCTCGGTTAAACGCACGTCCATCAAGCGATGCTCTTTAACGTATTCCTGCGTAAAGACTTGATCAAATGCATCGAGCTTGATGCCACCACCACGTTGTTGGAGTTTTTCAAGAATGTAGAACGATAAAGAACGATCAATGACAGTTGGGACAGAAATTGCAAACGAGTAGCCAAGCAATAGCCAGATGCACATCATTTGGGCGATTTCAAACCGTGAAAAACTGCGCAACCAACCCAAAGCGGCTAGTAACAACAGCGTGAGACCAGTCGCAAGTAAATCGTCAAGCATTGCGCTGTAGAAAACGACGTTCACCGGCACGTAGCGCACGTGTATGACGTAAACAACGAGCAACAATAATCCAAACAGCGCGGTGGCACCCAGCAACTTTAGATACTTCATGCTTTAAACACCATCAACTTATTACCCAGATAACTACAGGTGACTTGAAACACCGTCGCAAGCATAAAGCCAAAGATGTAGTTATATCGATAGACATCGGACCAGACATAGAGAATCAAACCATGGCCCATTGCGATTGCGACATACACAAAGACGAAACGATAGATCTGCTTGAACAGCGGCTCTGTTGAGCTATGGAACACGTAGTAACGGTTACCTAGAAACGATACGATCGTGCCGCAAATAGCCGCGACAATGTTCGATAGCCCGGCCGATTCCCAAAGCAAGACCTTGAGGTTAAACGTCAGCACTAAAAAGTGCACAACTGTAGCTACGCCGCCATTCACCAAATAGCGAAACGGCTGTTGTCGCATGAGCTGAGTTAACCAGTGCTCCTTGGCAATCGGTGCGGACGCTGCCGCCCCCTTATTGCCCGACATGCTCAACGCCATCAATGTAGGCACGATAGTCAATCTGGTTTGGAGCACCCGCGCGCACCACGCCCGTCAACATCAAGGTCATGAGTGTCAGCGCACCGGTTTGCAGCAACACAAGTAACAAGATACCCAACGCAACCGAAAACCAACCGGGCGTTGCAAAGTTAGCTAGCTTCAGCCCGATCGCTAAAAAGCTGGCTGAGATCGTGAAGCCTGCAACCAGCGCACACATCATCCCCACGCGCACGAGCACATCTTCTGCAAACACCATCAGTGCGCGAAAGCCATGCAGCGCCAGACCAACAAAATTCATTTTGCTTTTACCCGCATAGCGCGGCCCGCGATCTATCGGCAAGGTCTGAATACGAAGCTTTGAGCTCAACACACAACCAGCCACATGCATCCACAGCTCTTGCATCGCGGCCAGGCGCTTTAAACCAGTGGGTGCGATCGCCATGAAATTACCAAAGCTGATCTTGCGACCCGTCAGCAGCTGAAACAGCGCTTTGTAGACAAGGTAGAACGCTTTAAAGCGAATCGTCTCGACACGGCTCTTACGCTGCGCGACGACGACGTCAACGTTGGAGTTGCTGAGCGGGGCAACTAGTTGGCGGATAGACTGGGGAGTATCTTCACCATCTGAGTCCATCACAACGGTGCAGGCGATATCAGGATGGTGATCCGAGACGTAGTTCAAACCAATTGCAATTGCACGCTGGTGCCCAACATTACGCTTTAGTTTGATGACTACACCTGACAGACCTGCATCGCTCAAGACCGTTGACTGAACCGGCTGGTGCAACGAGCCATCGTCAACAATCACAACATAGGGACGATTGCCATATTCGGCAGATAACTCGTTAAGCAGTCGGGTCGAAGCCTCTTTGTCTTCGTAGACAGGCATCACCACTGCAAACCGCTGATCAGTCAGGTTAGTACTTGGGGTCATCCGGCTAGTGCCTCTTTGAAGTAGGCGATGGTGCGCTTGAGACCTTCCTCTAGAGGAACCGCGGGTTCCCAATCGAGATATTGCTTTGCCTTGGAAATATCCGGACGTCGTTGTTTGGGATCATCTTGCGGCAGTGGCATATGAATAAGCTTGCTATTCGATCCAGTCAGTCGCAACACTTTTTCAGCAAGCTCAATCATTGTGAACTCACCGGGGTTACCCAAGTTGATGGGGCCCGTGATCGTGTCATGACTATTCATCAGCCGCAAAAAACCTTCCACAAGGTCATCGGCGTAACAAAAGCTTCTGGTTTGACTGCCGTCGCCATAGATCGTCAGGTCTTCACCGCGCAGCGCCTGCACGATGAAGTTACTCACTACGCGACCGTCGTTTGCCGCCATGCGAGGTCCGTAGGTATTAAAGATTCGAACGACTTTAATCTGCACTTTATGCATGCGCTGGTAATCAAAAAACAAGGTTTCTGCAGCGCGTTTACCCTCGTCGTAGCAGCTACGGATTCCGATCGTATTGACATTACCCCAGTACTCTTCCGGCTGCGGATGAACGGACGGATCACCATATACTTCCGACGTTGATGCCTGAAACACTTTTGCGCCCGTAGCTCGCGCAAGCTCCAGCATATTGAGCGCGCCTAGCACCGAGGTCTTCATCGTATGAATAGGATCGTACTGATAATGCACGGGCGATGCGGGGCACGCAAGGTTATAAATCTCATCTAAGTCCTGCGCGGCAAGTGGGTCAACCACGTCGTGCTTGATTAACTTAAAATTCGCATGCTTTTTTAAACCGGCAACATTCTTTTCGCTGCCTGTGAAAAAGCTGTCGAGGCCAACGACGCGGTGGCCTTGCTCAATTAAACGATCGCACAAGTGCGACCCCAAGAAGCCTGCTGCGCCAGTCACAAGAATTTTTTTCATGATCTATGCACGTCCAACGCCTGCATAACTAAACCCAAGTGCTTTTAAGGCTGCGGGGTCAAGGTGATTACGTCCGTCAAATACCACTGGCGCTTTCACTGTGGCTTTGAGCTTTTTAAAATCAATTTTCTTGTAGGCGGCCCACTCGGTGACCAACACGACTGCATCCGCATCTTTCGCAGCGGCAAGCGCATCGTCTTCGATCTTGAGCTTGCCGTTACGCAACAAGTCGGCAAACACATGTTCTGCCACTTCTCTTGCAACGGGGTCGTGAGCTGTGACCGCTGCACCGGCATGGCACAAGGCACGGATGAGGTCGATGGACGAGGCTTCACGCATATCATCCGTATCTGGCTTGAAGGCCAAGCCCCACACACAGATTTTGCGGCCGTCCAGGTCTTTGCCCATCTTGGCTACGATTTGCTCAAACAGATATTGCTTCTGTTTTTTATTGCGTGCCTCAACACCGTTGAGCACGATGGGATCAACACCCACGCTCTGTGCGATGCGCACAAGTGCTTGTACGTCTTTGGGGAAGCACGAACCGCCATAACCGCAGCCGGGACGCAAAAAGGCGGGGCCAATTCGCGAGTCAGACCCCATGCCGGCGCGCACGTCTTCAACGTTAATGCCGAACCGGTCACATACGTTAGCGATCTCATTCATGAACGAAATGCGTGTCGCTAGCATGGCGTTGGAAGCATACTTAATCAGCTCAGCCTCTTTGACACCGACCGTGAGCAATTGGCTCGCCTGTTTAACGTAAGGCTGATACAGCTTGATCAGCTGGGCTTTAGTGGTCTCGCTTTCGGTACCAATCACAATGCGATCGGGATTAAAGAAGTCGTCGATTGCGGCGCCTTCTTTAAGAAACTCTGGATTGCTCGCCACATCAAAATCAATAAAGCACTTGCGCTGGAATAGCTGCCAGGCGATCTCGCCTTTGACGAGGTCAGCCGTACCTACAGGTACAGTGGATTTGTTGATCACGATGGCTGGGCCATTCAGACTTTGACCAATTTCTTTGGCTGCTGCGAGCACGTAGCGCAGATCAGCCGAGCCATCTTCACCTTGGGGGGTGCCCACGGCGATAAAAATCAGATTGGCGGCAGCGCTATCGCTGCCAAGCTTGGTCATGCCATTTTTAATGCTGTCTGAGAATGTGAGGTTGCCGCTTGCGATGGAGGCGTCGACCACTTCTTTGAGGCCGGGCTCATAAATTGGGATGATGCCTTTCTCAAGACGGGCGATTTTGCTGGGGTCTGTATCGACACAGATCACCTGATTATCCTTACTGGACAAACATGCGGCGGTGACCAATCCAACATACCCGGCACCAACAACCAATATTTTCATGACTTCATTCTCAGGACAAAATGACAACAAGCGGCATTTTCGCCGAAATTTGACGTCTTTTTAGCTAACTCTGACCGAAATCAGCGTAAATCTGCACGAAACACATGGGAAAGTAGCTGCCGTGTGCTTTCAGCCCAACTTGTTCGCCGGATTTGACTCGAATCTGGGGCGCGACCGTCAGCAAACAGCACAAGCCAGGCCCGCACGGCCTCGGCCAACGCAGCCGCACTGCCCCCAGCGTAAAAGTAAGCATGTGTTTGGGCTACTTCCCTAAAAACCGGGATGTCGCGGGCAATCACCGGCAAGCCGTGGCGTGCGGCCTCAACAATCGGCAGACCAAAACCCTCCGCCTCGCTCGCGGCGATCAGGCAGGTGGCGCTGGCGTAAAGCTGCTCAAGAAACTCATCACTGGCGTTTTCAAACCAGAAGAGCTGCTGACCTTGCTGGGGGTGCTGGCGCAACCGTGCCGCCAACTCTTCAGTCAGCCAGCCCTGCTTGCCCACGATAACCAACTGTGCGGGTGAGCCTTGCGCCCATAACAGTTCAAAGGCCTCAAGGATTTGAGCCTGACGCTTGCGGGGCTCGAGCGTGCCAACCGCTAAAAACGTTGGTGCGGTACCAAGCTGGGCCAGAATCGCCTGCCCGTTCTCGGGCAAGCCTTTTGTGGGCACTGAGCTTTCAATATCCGCACCCAAGGCAAACCAGTCAACGTTCAAGGTGTGAAGTGTGGCTGGCGCGTTTGCCTGCACCCATGTGCGTAACTCAGCTGCGACGGCTTGAGATATACAAATCACACCGTCTTGCTGAGCGACCACACTCAACCAGAAGGCGTAACGACGCACCAACTCTGGGACGAAGGTCTCTTTGAACAAGACTGGCAATAAATCATAGACAACAAAATACACACCGACACCACGATGCCGCAGATCTGCAAAATAGGTTTGATGTGCGTCGTCAATATTGAAATTGAGATCGAGCCCCAAGAACACATCGCCCTGGCGCGGGTTAATCCAGTCGTCGTCCGCACTGTTCGTCTGAGATGCTGCTTGCTGATCCAGCCAGCGTGCCGTAAAGGCCTGTGCAGCCTTGTAGCCATAGCCATCGGTTGCATAGACCAATTGCAGCTTATATCCAGACCCACCGGCTGCATCAACAGACTTGAATAACTGGTGCAGCACACTACGCACCACACGCTGAATGCCAGAGTGTGAATCATGGCGATGCAACTCAGTGATGTCGACAAACAAAACGGGGCGGGGGTCTTCACGCGGCACTACAGCAGCCACAATCGCAGCGACTTCACGCAGCTCGAGGTCTGTACGTTCAGGGGTCTGTGGCAGTGCTGCAATACGTTGCGGCAAAATGCGACGCAAGTCGAGTGCACGAGCAGCGGCTCGCCTTGGCGCAAAAGCCTGCTGTGCCTCAAGTTGTTCCAACACGACTAAAGCACGCTGTGCGGTTTGATCCCAAGAGAACTGTTTTAACTGTTCGCGACTATGCGTGAGCAAGCGCGCGCGAAACGCTTCATCTGTTAAAGCTTGCTCAATCTTTTGAGTGATCGCCGATACCGAGAACGGATCAAACAAGGCTTCGGGGTTACCAATTACCTCTGGGACGCTGGAATAGTTTGAGCCGATCACCACTGCGCCACAGGCCATAGCTTCGAGCGCAGTCAGGCCAAAGCCTTCGCAATAGGTTGGCAATATATGGGCGCGACACAAGCCATACAGTGCACTGAAGTCTGTATCGGACACCCGGCCTGTCACGACCACATGATCACCCGCCAAGCCTGCAGCGATGATCTGTTGATCTAACAACGTACGTTGGGGCCGATTCATGCCGCCGGCAAGAACGAGTTGATGCGCGTTGCGCACTGCTGGCGGCAAGGCTGCATAGGCCGCGAGCAGGCGTTCAATATTTTTGCGCGGATCAAAGGCGCCGGTGTACAGCAAGAAAGGACGCGTGATCGAAAACTTTGCACGTACGGCGGTCGCTTCTGTTTCAGTTAGCTGCTGCGGGACAGTTTCTTCACCAATCGCCGCAGAAATGTTAGTGACAGCAGCCGGCGGCAAGCCGAGTTGTTCAATTCCATCACGACGCGAGGATTCAGAGATCGCCAACCAGTAATCTGCACATCGCAGTTGATGCAGGCGCTCGTAATACCAATCTAGCGTGACGGGATCTGTCAGGTATTCGCTTGTATAGAGCAGCGGGATTAAGTCGTACAGGATCGCAACCGTATAGGTCGGCGTGAGCTGCCCAATGCTAACGACCGTGTTGTCACCTGGGCTATCGACAACGCTCGTGGCAATCACCACATCTGCATCAAGCCGCGCGATGAAGGCCTCGCGTAAGAGCTCAGACACTTGCTGGCGCCATCGATTTTGTGGTTTGCGCTCATCAGTCGGACCAATGCCGGACCAAACTCGCACAGAACAACCTGCCAACTGTTCACCGAGCGCTGCTTTGACGGGAGCAATGGTGTCCGGGAATAAATCACTGAGCAATACGATGACTTCGTGTTGCGCGCGCCGATCAATCAACGCTTTAAGGAATGCAAGCGAGTAACGTCCGATACCGCGGTAACGGCTTTCGTTCTGCACACCCTGCAAATCGATCACGATCCTCACGGCTTGGGCACCTTTTGCTCATCCGTGGACTGCTGCCCTGGCAAGTGGTCACTCGCAACGGGTGCTCGCAACACATCATCAATCGCTCTAGCTTCCGCACTTAAAGTCTCGATGCGAGCCTTTGCGCGGTAAGCTTCCTCAACCACCATCACATCAATTTCTACAGGCACGTGCACGATTGGTGCAGCTTGATCTTGACTCGCACGAACCAGAGCCTCGAGGCGCTTTTTTAATAATCGCTCTAAGACTGAGTGGCTCGCACACAGACGCAACAAGCGCGTCGATCCGACGCGAAGCATTTTTTGCCTA
This sequence comes from uncultured beta proteobacterium, assembly GCA_903903735.1. Taxonomy (GTDB): domain Bacteria; phylum Pseudomonadota; class Gammaproteobacteria; order Burkholderiales; family Burkholderiaceae_B; genus Zwartia. The sequence continues at coordinate 23,168 of CAIUZV010000089.1, forward strand.
AACGCACGAATCCGATTACCCACCCCCTCATTAGATAGCCGCTTAATCTGATTATCAGCCCACCGTATTGGGCTACTGATTCTCCATAAAAAAGAAGTCTCTAATTCGTTGAAGGCGTTTTGGAGTTTCAGTTCTGTTTGAGCAGCATCGGCTCTTATCTTGCTAACTTGCTGATCCATATTCTGATCAAAGCGATCGGCCAGCACACCCAGCTCCAGTCCATACTCCTGTGCGAACGCTGGTATGACGGGGGATTGCGCGCCGTCCGCAACGGGTTTCTGTGCAATGACAGCATAAGACGGACTGGCTGCGCTAAGCACGTCGATTAAGCGCAGAGGCTGCTCAGCGTCAAGCTTTAGGCGATCCAAACGGCGCACAACCTTTGTCCTCGCATAGCCGTAATACTGAGGTACGAACTCCAGCAACTCAGGCATCACTGGGGGTTGACGGTTGGGAATGGCGTAGTAACCCCCCGCCCCCAGCACTAGATTCTCGGGGTTTGGCGCTTCGAGCAATAACAAACCACCCGGCTTCAGGATACGCAAGGACTCTTGCACGACCTGTCGTACATGATCAAACGGTAAATACTCAACCAGCCGAAACGCTGAGACAATGGCTTGGCTCTGGTCTGGCAACTGCGCCAATTGTCTAAGTAGCGCCGGTTCATCCATATTCAAGCTGGCGCCTTTGAAGCCCACTTCACCGAGCAACTGCAACCAAGGTGAAGCGCCAGCATTGAGATCTAAAACGTTAGCTTGGGGGTAGACATGCAGCAGCGGGTAAACGAAAGGCAGGTAACCCAGCAAGCGCATGCGCTGAGCATCTGCTGAGCCCTCGAATCTGGCTTGAACCGCGCGATAAAAGTCGTCATGCACGGGTGTAGTCTGCCTCGGTCGGTAACCAAGTCATGCCAACAAAATGTTGCTTGTCGACATTGACCACGTCGAACACAATCGCACGGTCGCGCCATTCATAGTTTTTGCCGAGATGCGAATCGGAATCATGCAAGGACAAGGAAATTGAGTACGAGCCATGCCCTACGTTCGCAGGGAAGCGAAACCGGTAATGGATGTTTTCACCGGCCCGCACATGTTCGACGATTTGGTGACTATGGAACGTATTGGTGCCGTAGATCACCTGGCCGAGCCGGTCTTTAAGTTGAAAGCCCAGCACTAACTCGGGTAGATCTTTTAACGCTTGCACAGTTACTTGTAGTTCGAGTGGTTGGCCGACTTTAACGACTTCTACGGCGCGACCTCCCTCATCGCACAATTGCGCAACATTTATTCGAACCTCACCCGTACCAGAGACAGTCTGTGTTTTGCCATCGTCACTGACGGTTTGTTGCACGGTTGCACCGCCACGTTCAGCAAGCATGGCGTTGTAATAATCCATCACCGCTTCGGGATCACCTTGTAGCGCAATCTGGCCCGCGTTTAACAAAATGGCGCGGTCACAAATGCCCTGCACGGCACCTTTGTCGTGCGACACGATGAGCAAGGTGGTGCCGAGTTTGCTGTACGCGCGGATGCGTTCGAAACTTTTGTGTTGGAAATAATTATCGCCAACAGACAAGGCTTCGTCGATGATCAAAATGTCAGGGCGCTGCACTGTCGCCACACTAAAAGCCAACCGCATCTGCATACCGCTTGAATACACACGCACGGGTTGATCAATGTAGTCACCGATCTCAGCAAATTCTTGGATCTGCGGCATGATTGCGGTGACTTCATCGGCGGTCATGCCGAGCAACTGCCCAGCCATGACAGCGTTTTGTCGACCGGTGAAATCCGGATCAAAGCCCATGCCTAGTTCTAGCAAGGCGGCGATACGTCCTTGTACTTGGACCGCGCCCGAGGTGGGTTGCGTAGTGCCGGTAATCATTTTAAGCAGAGTGCTTTTGCCCGCACCGTTCATGCCAATAATTCCAACGGCTTCGCCGGCGTTCACGGAGAAGTTCAGGTCTTGTAGCACCCAGTGCAAACCATGGCGCACGCCCCCAAAGGGCGACAGCCATTCCACCAATCGTGACCAGCGATTGGGATATTGCTTATAGGCTTTGCCTAAATTCGCGACCTGTATAGAACCCATCAGAGTTCATCCACCATTTCACTGGCATGCTTATGATAGATTCGCAAGCCCAGCACACAAAGGGTAATAGCTAGCAATGTGACCGGCCATAACGAGCGCCAATCTGGCATCTGCGCGTTAACGAGTATCGTTTGATACGCCGTCGCGATACTGGTCATGGGGTTATAGGTAATCAGCTGCTGCGCCCACACTGGCAAAATCGACGCTGGATAAACAATTGGCGTCAACCAAAACCAAAACTGCAACACCACTCCAAATAACTGACCGACGTCTCGAAAAAAGACATTCAAAATACCAAGCGTCAGCCCCAAGCCAAAAGCTAGCAGCGTTTGAATCAGCAACACGGGAAAGATAGCGACAAAGACCAGCCCGGGAAAGCTAGCAGTTGCCACTAAAAAAATCAGAAACAGCCCGAAAATAATACCAAAGCTCACCATTGCGTTGGCCATGGCAATGACCGACAGGGTTAGCACAGGGAAATTTACTTTTTTAAGTAAGTTGGCGTTTTCGAGGAAAATGTTTTGCCCTCGATTCACCGCTTCCACAAAATAATTCCAAGTGAGCAAGCCTGCGCACAGATACACGCTGTAGGCATATTCTTTACCCAACGTAGGTAACTTAGCCTGCATGACTTGCGAAAACACCACTGTGTAGACGACGATCAGCGTTAACGGCCTGATGACAGACCACGTCGCACCTAGTATGGAGTTTTTATAGTTGGCCTGAAACTCACGGTTGACGCTTCCCGTTATGAAGCCGCGGTAACCCCACAACGCTCGAATCGTCTTCATCTGCGGGCTCGCCAGCGCTTCACGTCAGGCCCGGCCATAATGATCTTGGAAGCGCACGATATCGTCTTCGCCTAAGTAGCCACCGCTTTGCACTTCGATCAACACCAGATCGATTTTGCCAGGGTTCTCAAGCCGATGTTTGTGGCCTGCTGGAATAAAGGTGGACTCGTTCGTGGCAATCAATAAATCCTGATCACCGTTCACGACCTTGGCCATGCCGTCGACCACAATCCAGTGCTCGCTACGGTGATGATGCATTTGCAATGACAATGACGCACCGGGCTTGACCACGATGCGTTTCATTTTGAAGCCAGGGCCTTCTTCGAGTACGGTGTAGGTACCCCAAGGACGATGCACGGTACGGTGCAACTTGTAGGCCTCGTGATCAATCTTTTTAAGCTGACCCACGATTTGCTTGACATCTTGTGAACGATCTTTGCTCGCAACTAGCAGCGCATCAGCCGTGTCGATAATGATCAGGTTATCCACACCGACAGCAGCAACCAACCGATCGGTCGACTGTATGTAGGTGTTGGTCACATCGTGGAGGTAGGCTTCGCCTTCGATGCTGTTGCCATCGCCATCGGGGGCAATCAAATCGCCGAGTGCGTTCCACGAACCAATGTCGCTCCAACCAATCGAACAGGCTACAACTGCAGCATGGGTAGTTTTTTCCATGAGAGCGTAGTCAATCGAAATGCTTTCGGCTTCTGCAAAGGTATCTGCATCGAGTTCGATTTGGTACTGGCCACTGCCTTCGACACGACGTGAAACGGCAAGGCTTTTTTCAACGGCGTCGAGCACCTGCGGCGCAAAGCTCTTGAGCTCAGTCATCGCGGTCTTGGCCGTCATGCAGAACATGCCAGAGTTCCAGAGGTATTTACCGCTATCGACATACGACTGTGCGGTCTTGAGGTCCGGCTTCTCAACAAAGCGCTTGACGGTGTGGCCTTCGGATTCGATATAACCGTAGCCTGTTTCGGGCGCCTCAGGTTTGATACCGAAGGTCGTAACTTTGCCGGTCTCTGCCAATTTGACAGCGGTTTGTACGGCTTGGGTAAACGCCTTCAAGTCACCGATTAAGTGGTCAGCTGTCAAAAACAGCATGACCGCATCGGGACCGTATTGTTTGTGGATCGTCAACGCGGCGGCGGCAATTGCGGGGGCTGTGTTGCGACCCTGGGGCTCAAGGATGAAACCGAGCGGCATGGGGATGGGGCCCGTTTCACGGTACTCATCTGCTGTCTTAAAAAACAGATCACGGTTAGTGACGGTTAAGACCTCGACGACGTTGGGCAAGCTCTTGGCACGCAAGAAAGACTTCTGTAGCAAGCTCTGGCCATCGGCCAGACGGATAAAAGGCTTAGGGTGCTGCTCGCGGGAAACGGGCCACAAGCGTGTGCCGGCGCCACCAGACAGAATCACAGGGATAAGTTTCATGCTTGACCGTCAAAACAGGAGTTCCGGCATTATCGCATTTCAGGGGCGAGAATGCGCCCCATCGAGCCAAGCTCGCTAGAGGCATGGCGACCCTATTGGGGGAGTGCCAACGCAGTCCGGATTTGTTGCACGCTTTGTTCCCAAGACTGATAAGAGAGGCTCGAGCTTTTGGGGTGCGTACCGGCCTGATAGAGCTGCAGCCAGGCCTTGAGGCACTCTGCGGTGTCTTCAGACGAGTTCCCGGGGAAATAAAACCCAGCCTCGCCAGCGACCTCCCGAAAGACTGGGATATCGCGCAAAATAACGGGCAAGCCGTGTTGAGCGGCTTCAATAATGGGCAGACCAAAGCCCTCGCCCTCACTGGCTGCGATCAAGGCTGTACTGCCGGCGTAAATGCATTCAAGATATTCGTCACTGACGCCCTGTAACCAAATCAGGCGTTTGCCGAGCTCTTGATGCGACTTGAGCGTGCGCACTAAGACATCTATATTCCAACCGACCTTGCCCACGATCACTAGGTTGACGTCTGAACCGCCGAGCCAAAGCCTAGAGAAAGCGTCGACGATATGCCGGTAACCTTTGCGCGGCTCCAGCGTACCCACCATCAAAAAACTGGGGCGGGTCGCCAGCTTGGCAAGGGTATTCGGTGCGTCTGCCGGCATACCCTTGGTGGGGGCCGAGTTGTTGAGGTCTGCTCCCAGATGGAAGTATGCAATGTCAAAGTCAGATGCCGTTGAAATTCGGCTATCTTTCAGCCAATTTCGGTAATCGTCTGCGATCGTCTTTGAAATACACAAAACCCCATCAAATTTAACCAGTGTCCGCAACCAACGCTCGTGAAAGCCTTTGTGCGAGGGTGGAAAGTGTTGGGGAAACTGGATGGGGAGCAGGTCGTAGATAACGAAATAAACCTTCACGCCGGCTTGCTTCAGTTTAGTCAGGAAGGCTTGTTCTTTCAGCGTGGTCACGCAAGCAAAGTCGAGCCCAAAAAACACGTCGCCCGGCGCAACGTGTATCGGGTTGGCATCGGAGTTGCGCGTAACGGACAAGTCGCTCGCCGAGTCCTGGGTCACGGTCGCTGGCTTGAATCCCACGTGGCGGTCCACATAAACAGCCTGCACGGTAAAGCCGGGTGGGGGATTTTTAAGTAGCTCCATCAAAATGCTGCGCGTGACCCGTTGAATCCCGGTTTTATGGTCCTCTAGGACGAAAAAAGAGACATCGACAAATAATGTCTTAGGGGTTGGGCTTTCACGAAACTGGACGATACGGGGCTTGACCAAGTACCAATCGAAGAGCCTGACTTGCATATTGCGGATAAACGGCTCGACCTTTGGGTAACGCTGAATAAACATCTTTAGGGATTTACGGCCAAATCCGCCCGTGCAAACGTCGTATAAATACTTAACTGTCGACTTGATCATATTTTTGTTTATTGAGCTCGGGGGCAAAGTTCGCAATGGCGATGCGGAAGTATAATCCTCGCTTCGAATGGAAACCGGGACGAAACGTGTCGAAATCAGGAACAACGCACACGGCAGTGGTCACAGGGATCACTGGACAAGATGGCGCATATTTAGCGGAATTACTGTTAGGTAAGGGCTACAAGGTTTACGGCACCTACCGCCGCACCAGCTCCGTCAACTTTTGGCGTATTGAAGAGCTTGGCATTCAAAATCACCCCAATTTGCATCTGGTCGAGTACGACCTGACGGACTTGTCGTCCAGCATCCGCTTATTGCAAACATCTGGTGCGACCGAGGTCTATAACCTCGCGGCCCAAAGTTTTGTGGGCGTGTCGTTTGAGCAACCGCTCACGACCGCTGAAATCACAGGAATTGGCCCAGTTAACCTGCTGGAAGCCATCCGCATCGTTAACCCCAAGATTCGTTTTTATCAGGCCAGTACCTCAGAGATGTTTGGCAAGGTGCAAGCGATTCCGCAAATTGAAGACACCCCGTTTTATCCACGTAGCCCTTATGGTGTGGCCAAGCTCTACGCGCACTGGATGACGATTAATTACCGTGAAAGCTACGGGATTTTTGGGACGAGCGGCATTCTGTTCAACCACGAATCGCCACTGCGTGGTCGGGAGTTCGTCACGCGCAAGATCACGGACTCGGTTGCCAAGATCAAACTCGGCAAGCTCGACGCGCTGGAATTGGGCAACATGGATGCCAAGCGCGACTGGGGCTATGCGAAAGATTATGTAGAAGGTATGTGGCGCATGCTGCAAGCCGACGAGCCTGACACGTTTGTGTTGGCGACTAACCGCACTGAAACAGTACGTGACTTCGTAACGATGGCCTTCAAAGCCGCAGACATTGCACTGGACTGGAAAGGTAGCGCAGAACAAGAGCAAGGGTTTGACACCAAAACAGGCAAAGCGCTTGTGAAGATCAACCCAAAGTTTTATCGCCCGGCAGAAGTTGAGCTGTTGATTGGCAACCCCGCAAAGGCCAAGGAAAAACTTGGCTGGGCACCGAAGACGACTCTTGAAGAGCTCTGCCGCATGATGGTGGTGGCAGACCTCGCGCGCAATGAGCGCGGATTCTCGTTCTAAATGACTACAGCGCAGCGCGTGATGCCGCCTGATCACGATCGTCGCGTACTAGTGACTGGCCTGCAGGGCTTTACTGGCCATCACTTGGCCAAAGAGCTCGAGGCCA
>CAIUZV010000090.1 GCA_903903735.1 uncultured beta proteobacterium
CCACAGCTTCCAGGAAAAATTTGATCCAAGACTCCCAGTCGCCTTCTTTTCTTACGCCTGACAGTAATCTGTAGTACTCCGACTGATGTTGCTTTAAAAATCCGCTCACATACATCAGCGGTTCAGGCAAAACACCCAACTCTTCAAACAAGGCGGCTATCAACAACCGTCCAATACGCCCGTTGCCGTCTAAGAACGGGTGGATGGTCTCAAACTGTGCATGCACCATTGCCGTCACAACCAAGGCAGGCAGCAAAGGACTCGGCTCGCTATGCGTCTCTTGGCCAAAAGGTATTTGGCTATGGATGAACTTTTCTAAGTCACCGAGCAACCCTTGAACTTTGTCTGCCGGTGGAGGCACAAACACAGCATTACCTGGTCGCGTTCCCCCTATCCAGTTTTGTGAACGGCGTAGTTCACCGGGCTGCTTACCTTCGCCTCGAACACCATTCATCAAAAGTTTGTGGGCTTCGCAAAGTAACCTTGTACTAATAGGTAGCCCCTTGGAATCTCTAAGGTTATCCCGTACGAATTTGTAAGCCGCGATGTAGCTCGTCACCTCCTCGACATCATTGGTATTGCTTACTTCAAGCCCAGCCTCGTCGTCAAATAAATCCGTGATGGTGGCTTGCGTCCCTTCTATTTGAGAAGTCAAAAGCGCCTCTTTGCGGATAGCGCTGTAGAGCAACCAATCCATCGACGGAACCAACTCTGACACCCCAGACAGGCGTGCCAGTGCCATCTGAGCTTTTCTGACTGGCTCGGCAAAAACCGCAGCATCAAGCTCAGGATCTGAGGGCGGAAGTGGAAATGGCACGAACGCATTGACCACCTCCCCAAGGGTGGTGGATTTTTCGTAAGCGCCTGTAATACGGTTCATATTAAATATATCTTTAATGTAATCGTATCATTTTAAAGAATTCTTTAATATGAATGCAAGCTATTAAAGCTAAAAGTCGGGTTTCACCCACATCATGTCGATAAAACCCAAAAATATCGACACGTTCTGACGATATGTCGATTGGATCGACACATCGACCGAAGGTTACAAAAAGTGCATCCTTACAAATTTTCAACGCAAAAAAGCGACAAAATTGCAATTTTCAACTAAAAAATGCGACAATATGACTTGCCATGGCCAATTTAGACCTCAAAAATGCGACAAGTGATAGTCCTCTGCTTTTATTTGCTGAGATGGACGAATCCGCCATTCGGACCGCACAAAGGTTGGTCAAGACGGGCAAATTGTTTCGCATCGTTCCTGGTTTAGTCAGCGCTAGTCAGCCAGAACAATGGCCTACTCAGATTGCCCGCGAGCGCCTCAGAGTGTTGGCCGGTTTGTTTCCTGGGTCGGTTTTGGCGTTTCGCAGCGCATTCAATGGCGGGCAACCCGAAGATGGGGTAGTACACATGACCGGAAGCTATCGCCGCGATGTTTTGCTACCAGGCCTAAAAGTCATGGTTTGGAAAGGACCACCCCCTTTATTTGACGACTTGGCCATGCAAGGGCGAAAAATTTACTTTCCCTCCTTGCCGCGCCTGTTGTTAGAAAACCTTTCGCAAAGCACTAGCAGCATCCCCAAAACCGCGGGCAAAGCAGCCGTTGAACAGCGTTTGCTGAGCATCTGTGACGCTCGGGGAGAAGAAGCACTGATCGAGATACGAGAGACAGCCCGCATTAAATCCAAGCAACTTTTGTTAGACAAGGAATTTAGAAAACTTGACGACCTGATAGGAAGCATCCTAGGAACCCGCACTTTCAAGTTAGTCACCGCCAAAGGAAAAGCGCGCACAGCGCCGGTTCCTTATGACGCAGACCGATTGGAATTGTTTGAGTACTTCGCTGCACAACTTCGAAGTACACCTCTTCATCAATCGCCTGCCGTCGCATTGACTGAGCAGGCCCGCATCCATTTGGCCTTCCTTGAGTCGTACTTCAGCAACTTCATTGAGGGCACCGAGTTCGAGATACAAGACGCGCGAGGTTTTGTGTTGCAAGGTCACCCGATCGACCAGCGCCCCAAAGACTCCCACGACATACTGGCGGTTTTCCATCAAGCGCGGGACATGGGTTGGTCCAACCAAACATTAACGCCAGGCGAGGCAGTTCTAACGCAATTGCGCGTGCGCCATGCCAACCAGATGCGTGAACGCCCCGAATTTTCACCCGGTGAATTTAAGGAAAAACCCAACCGTGCTGGTAACACCGAGTTTGTAGCTCCCGCCTTGGTACGCGGCACCTTGATGCAGGGCTCTTCACTTCTTCCCACAGTACCAGCAGGCATGGCGCGGGCATTGTTTGCTATGTTTGTCGTCGCTGAAGTGCATCCCTTCAGCGACGGAAACGGTCGCTTGGCCCGCTTGGTCATGAACGCAGAGTTGTCGGTCGTCAACGCGTGTCGAATTATTGTTCCTACTTTATTCCGCGAGGAATATCTTGACTGCCTCCGCGTACTGACGCGCGATGGGCAAGCGGCTCCATTTCTAGCGGCTATGCAAAGAATTCAACAATGGACGGCGGCTTTCCAATACGACAACCTAGACAGAGTCATCGCGCAAATGACAGCGTGCAATGCCTTTGAGCGTTCGCGCAGCCAGTTCAAGCTGTTAACTCCAAGCGCCTAAATTTCATGATAGCGCCTTAAAACCAAAGACTATCGCGTATATTTTGGGTGTACAATAAATATGAAGGTTGAGTTCGACTTCTCCAACAGAGACAAGACCGTTATTGAACGTGGATTGGACTTTGCCAGGGCAGTTGAGGTCTTTGCTGGAGTCCATTTCACTGGACAAGATTCAA
>CAIUZV010000091.1 GCA_903903735.1 uncultured beta proteobacterium
CTTGTTGGCGTCGGGCATATGACCCTGCAAATCGCAGCCCAACGACAAATGGGCCTCAGCACGGGCGAGGAGCGCCTGCGCAACTTCTCCTGGCTTTCTTTGTCGATGGCAACCTCCGGGCTCATCGGACCTCTCGTTGCTGGCGTATCGATCGACTACCTAGGCTATCGCTCCGTCTTCGCCTTGCTCGCCGTCGCGCCGCTGATCGGCCTCATCGGATTGCTGAGGATGCGGGGCTATCTCAAGGCCTCACACATCAAGTCAGCTCCTGTGACGCAAAAGCAAAGCGTCAACGATTTGTTTAGTAGTCCATCGCTGCGCAAAGTCTTTATCGCCAACATGTTGCTTTCGGCGGCCTGGGATACCCACACGTTTATCGTACCGATTTTTGGGGTGCATGTGGGGTTATCGCCCACCACCATCGGCTTGATCCTGGCCTCCTTTGCCGCGGCAACCATCGTGATACGGCTGGCACTTCCTTGGGTGCTGCATCGCATTCGACCCTGGCAGCTGATCAATTTCGCGCTCGTTGTCACGGGACTGAATTTTTTGCTCTACCCCTTCTTCGAGCAAGTTTGGATTCTTGTATCGCTCTCGTTCTTGTTGGGGCTTGGCTTGGGCTCAACACAGTCAAGTATTCTCGCCCTGTTGCAACAGCATGCACCAAGCGGCAGAGCGGGGGAGGCCTTCGGCTTGCGTATGGCGCTAGTCAACGGTTGCCAGGTGGCGCTTCCTTTGGCCTTTGGCGCGCTCGGAACCTTCATGGGGGTGATGCCACTCTTCTGGCTAACCGCGGTCGGGCTAGGCGCAGTCCGCTGGTTCACCGACGATGCTGAGAAGCACGAAAAAACTACCGCTCAAGACGCGGATGCACCCACCCCACCTCAAGATCGAACTTAATTAAGTTAAGGCTATGACGCGATTTGCCGACCTACCTACGCCTCCCGCATTGAACGCCTTCGTGCGTTGGTCTGAGGAAAAAATGGCAGAATCCATTGAGGCCACGCTTCATCGCTGGGCTCCGGGCCAAGACGTCTGGATTTTTGGTTATGGTTCATTGATATGGCGACCAGAGTTCGACTTTACAGAAAAACGCCCCGCGCATATTCAAGGCTTCCATCGCGCACTTTGCCTGTGGTCGCGGATTAATCGTGGAACCCCCGAAGTTCCGGGGCTCGTCTTTGGGCTTGAGCAAAGTGGAACCTGTCAGGGAATGGTCTTCCGAGTGGCGGCCGAACATGTGCGGTCAACCTTTTCCTCGGTATGGAAAAGAGAGATGGGCACAGGGGCCTACCACCCGACTTGGCTAGAATGCATGACACCCGATGGGCCCGTTCAGGGGCTGGCGTTTGTCATCAACCAAGCGGGTCCGGCCTATGTCAACGAACCAGCCCAGGACGCCTTGATTGAAATAATCCTCCGCGCCCGAGGCACGTACGGGACCTGTCTCGAGTATGTCACGCAAACGGCAGACGCTCTCGACTCCGCTGGCATACACGACCCAAGACTGGTGGAACTCGTACGATGCCTTCGGCAATTACAGCCCCGCGCCTGAGGGCATGAACCCTTAAAATCAAGTGGCCTCGCGGCGTTGGGCTCTGCTCCTCACGGTACACTAGGACATAAGGCTGCGGTACCGTCGCGCGGGTAGTGCGGTAGACCCAGCCGCCACGGAGCACCATCATGTCGATCGCAGATATTCGCCAGACTTACGATAAACACACCCTGCTAGAAAAAGACGCTAAAGGTTCACCCTACGAACAATTTGGTCTATGGTTTAACCAAACGCTTGATGACAAGGTGCCCGAGCCTACGGCCATGACGCTGGCGACCGCGGACGCACAGGGCAGACCCTCAGCACGTATCGTATTGCTCAAGGGCTACGATGAGAATGGTTTCGTTTTTTATACAAATTATGAATCTCGTAAGGGACGTGACTTGCTCGCGCAGCCGTGGGCGTCTCTGTTATTTTTTTGGCAGCCTCTCGAGCGCACCGTTCGAATCGAGGGCTTAATTGAGAAGGTCTCTGCTGGCGAATCTGACGAATACTTTCACAGTCGTCCACTTGGCTCACGCATTGGTGCTTGGACCTCCGCGCAAAGCCAACCCACCACCATCGCTGAACTAGAGGCCCGTCAACAAGCCATGACAGCCAAGTTCGGTGACACACCGCCACGCCCACCCCACTGGGGCGGCTATCGCCTCAAACCCGAATACTTTGAATTCTGGCAAGGTCGCCCGTCACGTCTGCATGATCGCCTCACATACGTGCCCTCAAGCACCAACGGCTGGACACTTGGACGGATCTCTCCCTAATATGCGTGCCTCATCACCGGACTTTGATTCCAACTTTTTTAAATCTGCGCTTGGCCGATTCCCCACCGGCGTGACGGTCATCACGGCCTCTTTACCTGGCCAACCGCCGGTTGGCTTGACCGTGAGCTCGTTCAATTCGGTCTCGCTCGATCCGCCTTTAGTGGTTTGGAGTCTCTCACGTAACTCCTCCTCGCTTGCAGTCATTCAACAATGTGATCGTTATGTCATTCAAGTGTTGGCCTCCGATCAAATGATGTTTGCTCAACGATTTTCAAAAGGCACCGCTGCCGAGCGCTTTGAGGGCGCGGCATTAACGACCGCACCGAATGGCTCGCCTCGACTTCAAGCCGGCTGTTCGGCCTGGTTTGAATGCGCGAATCGTAGTCGCTACGAAGAAGGTGATCACTTTATTTTTATTGGTGAAGTCGAACACTGTGCACGCAACGATAGTCTCCCCTTGATTTATCACGCGGGCGGCTACGACCTGACTCCCTCACCCACTGACACCAAACGTTAAACAACATGAGTACGGATATTGATTGCATCGTTGTTGGTGCTGGCGTTGTCGGACTCGCGATTGCGCGCGCACTCGCTCTCTCTGGACGTGAAGTCATGGTGGTCGAGGCCGCCGAGGGGATCGGCACAGGCACCAGCGCAAGAAACTCTGAAGTCATACACGCTGGCATCTATTACCCAGCTGGAAGTTTGAAAGCGAAGCTCTGCGTAGAAGGCAGAAAAATGCTTTACGCTTACTGCGCAGAAAAAGGCGTCGCTCACAAGCGCATCGGCAAACTCATCGTCGCAACCAGCCAAGATGAAATCGCCAAGCTCGATGATATCTTGAACAAAGCACGCATCAACGGTGTAGAAGACATGGAGCTGCTTAGCGCGGCCCAAGCGCAAGCGCTCGAGCCCGCGTTGTTTTGCACAGCCGCCCTGCACTCTCCCTCCACGGGCATTATTGATAGTCACGGCTTAATGCTTGCCTATCAAGGTGATGCAGAAAACGCTGGTGCGCAGTGCGTTTTCCACACGCCCTTGTTATCGGGCGAAGTGCGTCGCGAAGGCGGATTCACGCTGCAGTTTGGTGGTTCAGATGCGATGCAATTAAGCTGCAATGTTCTGATCAATGCGTCGGGCCTCCATGCGCCGACACTGGCGCGTGCCATTCGCGGCATTCCCGCAGCCTCCATTCCGACCGAGTACTTATGCAAAGGTAGCTATTTCACGCTCCAAGGCAAAGCGCCATTCACCCGTTTGATTTATCCGACGCCACACCACGCTGGACTAGGCGTGCACTTGACCCTTGATCTCGGTGGCCAAGCGAAATTCGGTCCAGACACAGAATGGATTGACACGGTCGACTATGACATTGATGCCAATCGCTGCGCTGGTTTTTATGAAGCAGTGCGCACCTACTGGCCGGGGATGCCTGATGCGAGCCTGTCCCCTGGCTACACCGGTATCAGGCCAAAAGTTTCGGGTCCACACGAACCCGCCGCAGATTTCATGATCGTCGGGCCGGCAACACACGGCGTGCCCGGACTGGTTAATCTGTTTGGCATCGAGTCCCCCGGATTGACCTCTAGTCTAGCCATCGCTCAAGAAACTCTCGCAAGACTTCACGCTTAAGTTCACTTTCGGAGGCAGCATGTCCCATCCCGTTCCGGACGCACACGGTATCAACCTCTTTGAAGCGGACTCGGGCAAAGACCTCCTCGGCTGCTATCTTCCGAAAGATTTACATCACCACCTGTTGCCACACCTAACTAGGCTTGGCGCACTCGCGGGCTCTATGCTGGATGACCTAGCGGGCGTGGCGGATAAACACCCACCGACATTATCCGTACGTAGCCGCGCGGGTATTGATGTGTCGCACGTCAATAAGCACCCTGCTTACGTCGAGTTAGAGCGTTTCGCCTACAGCGAATTCGGCCTGGCTGCTCTCTCCCATCGCGGTGGCGTTCTGGGGTGGCCAACCCCGATGCCACCCGCTGCAAAATATGCGTTGACCTACTTATTTGTTCAAGCGGAATTCGGCTTATGTTGCCCCGTCAGCATGACCGACTCCTTGGCGCGCACCTTACGAAAATTCGGTGATCCAACACTTGTCGAACAAGTGCTACCGATGGTCACCACACAGGACTTCGATGCCTTGCACCAAGGCGCCATGTTCATGACAGAGCAAGGTGCCGGCTCTGACGTCAGCGCCACCGCCACGCAAGCGCAGCAAAACGCCGCCGGCGACTGGTTGCTCACTGGCGATAAATGGTTTTGTTCCAATCCCGATGCTGGCTTCGCGATGGTGTTGGCGCGCTCTGAGTCCGTCGAGGGGTTGCGTGGCGTATCGCTCTTTTTGCTGCCGCGCACGCGTCCCGACGGCACCCCAAATAATTACCGCATTCTGCGACTCAAAGATAAGCTCGGCACCCGCTCGATGGCGAGTGGCGAGATTCGCCTTGAAGGCGCCTTTGCCTGGCTCGTAGGCGAACGTGGCATGGGTTTCAAGCAGATGGCCGATATGATCAACAACTCGCGCCTCTCCAACGGAGTCCGTGCGGCGGGCTTGATGCGTCGGGCGTTAACCGAGGCCTTGTATGTCGCAAAACATCGTCGCGCCTTTGGCAAGCGTCTGATCGATATGCCTCTGATGCAGCGTCAGTTAAGCAAAATGGCGATGGCGACCGAACAGGCTCGGACGATGGTGTATCAAACGGCGCAAGCACTGGCTGCGGCAGACGAAGACCCGAGCAAGCGCCCTTTGATGCGGATCATGACGCCCTTGATCAAGTTTCGCGCCTGCCGTGATGCCCGCAAGGTCGCCGGAGACGCGATGGAGGTGCGTGGCGGCTGCGGGTATATCGAAGAGTGGAGCGACCCACGCGTGCTGCGCGACGCACACCTAGGTTCCATTTGGGAAGGGACAAGCAACATCGTTGCCCTAGATGTCTTGCGCGCGATTCAACGGGAGGACGCCCTACCTGCACTACGTGCGCATGTGGAGGCACTGCTGGCTGACGGCGCACCGGTTCCACCCGCGTTGGCGGCACTGCAAGCGGAGCGCATTGAGCGCGCCTTTGCGTTTGCCGAGCGCGCAAGCGCCTCCAATACTTCCGAACAAGCCCGGCAAACCGCAAGCGCGCTCTACCATGTCGTGACGATGGCGGGGATGCGCTGGGAAGCCAAGCACGCTGCAATGCCCATCCGAGCAAGACTGGCGGATTTAGTGCTGCAACACCGCCTAGCCGCGAGAGATCCGATTGCTGACCCATTGCTGGCCGATAGCGCCCTGTGCGAGTGGCTGGGCGCTTCAATTTAATTGGGATTGCCGGGCAAAACGCCTCTGCAACAAGATATGATTAAGCCCATTCCTTTCACAACAAATGACTAAAAAATAATGAGCCAAGCCCCTTCAGCCAAAAACCCACGCACCGGCGGTCAAATTCTTGTTGGTCAACTGGTCAGCCATGGTGTCAAGCATGTGTTTTGCGTGCCGGGCGAAAGC
>CAIUZV010000092.1 GCA_903903735.1 uncultured beta proteobacterium
GGCTGCAAATCATTGCGCCCAAACCCCAAACTAGTCACAATTTGGCGCCCAGAAAAGTCCATTATTTTGACCGGATCGGTGTTTCTTGTCAAATCCGGATCCTGAAAAATCCCTTGCGTGGGCACATGTTGCATGGGTTGAACCACCAAATAGGCCTGCTGCGGCAAGTCTAGCGCGGTAAGCTCCTCGCCAATTCCTTCGGCAAAGGCGTTTTGTCCAAAAATAAAAAAGGGCACATCGGCCCCCAAACCGAGCCCTAGCTGCATCAACGCCTGTCGAGTCAACCGTGTCTGCCATAGGCGATTCAAGGCGATCAGCACGCAAGCGGCATCACTGGATCCGCCTCCAAGACCGGCACCTGAAGGAATGCGCTTACGCACACGTATCTGCGCGCCAAGTTTAGTGCCCGTGTGCTGTTGCAAGGCTTTCGCTGCCCGAACCACCAGATCATCGTCGTGGGCAACCCCCACCATATCGGTTTCGCGAACAATTTGCCCATCGCTACGCGTATCAATGTCCAGCAGATCACACAAATCGATCAAGCGAAACACCGTTTGCAGCAGGTGGTAGCCGTCTGGGCGACGGCCAATAACATGCAGAAAAAGATTCAGCTTAGCGGGCGCGGCAAGGTCATAAAGCATAGTCGGTTAGGCCTTCACAGCAGTTCACGTGCCGTCAATCACCAAGCGGATCACAATTTTTTTTGTGTCATCCTGCCGCGACAAAATCAGCAGCCTCGGACCTAGGGCATCAAACCGCGACAGCTCGACTCGCCAACCGGCCTGTTCAAAGCCCGTGATCCGTCTCTGATCGTCACGACTCACTCGCGTCATCGCGGGTTCGGCCGCTGTTTGATTGCGCAGCCAAGTCCGCAAGCCCTGGACGGGGATCGCCTCACCAACAGCAATTTTCACAAGCTCTTCAGGTGTGGCGGCCTCTAGCTTGCTGCCGGTACTTTGCGTGAGAACCGCGCGTTTACCCGTCACCTCGATGCGGGCCAATATATTGCCAAAGGGATTCGTCAGGTCTAACTCTAGGCGGCCTTGCACATCACGCCAGCTAAAGCCCCCCTGTACCGCTTGTGTCGGCGCAAGCGGCTCTTCCACCCGCAGAGCAAAGCGTCCTGCGCGTGCAAACGCCTGAGACGTCTGTACAGCTGAGGCGTTTTGCTCTGCGGACGTGACGCTTTGCTGTGTCGTACAACCGGCCAGCACAAGCATGGTCAACCCACATACCACTCTTGCACCAGCCCACAAACCCATGACCTTCAAAGGCGAACCCCAAGACGCTTAGCTGTGTCGATTAAGGTTGGATTTTTAGGCTCGCGCTGCGCGCCCTCTTTGAGATATTTTTGAGCCTCATCGCGACGTCCAAGACGCCAGAGCACCTCAGCAAGATGGGCGGCAATATCGGCCTCAGGGCGTTTGGCGTAGGCTTGTTCAAGATATTCAAGCGCGGCTTGATTGTCGCCCATACGAAACTTCACCCAGCCCATACTGTCGAGAATGAAAGGGTCCTTCGGCGCGAGCGACAGCGCCCGCGTAATGAGTTCGAGCGCCTCCGGCAAACGTTGATTCCGATCCGCCAACGAGTAGCCCAAGGCATTGTGCGCATGCGCGTGACCAGGATCGATCGCGATGACCTCACGCAGAAGTCGCTCTGTATCGCGCATTTTATTGTCGCGCTCATAGAGCATCGCAAGCTCGTATTTAATCTCAATCGTGTCCGGCAACGCCTTATCTGCGGCATTCAAACGCTTAATCGCGTCACCCAGCCGATCGGCATCTCGCAAAATCTGTGCACCAGCAGAGAAGCCGAGAATTCTCTCATCATCACTCTGCGGACTTCCAGAGTCGATCAGCGCGATGGCTTCATCTACACGGTTTTGACGCGCACGAATCATCGCTTGCTTGATCCGAGCGGAATACCGCGCCGAGGGATCTTCGATTTTCGCAAGCAGACTCACCGCCTCATCGAGCTTGCCTTGCTCGTCTGCTATTTGCGCAAAGAGCTGATAGGCTTCGGCAAGTGCAGAAGGCGCATCGGTCGCACCGGCTGCAGACCCGCGTTGTCGCTGGGTCTGCACGGTAATGAACTGCTCAAGAAAGCCTCGTGCCTGGTCCAGGTTCTTGGCACGATAGGCCACCTGCGCCTGGATAAATAACAAATCAAAATCTTCCGGCGCCCGTTTCGTCATGGACTGCAATTCATTCATTGCGGCGTCATACTGCCGCAAATCCGTCATATGGCTCACCATCATTAAGCGCAAACGACGTGCTTGGGGATGTGCGGCTGCAAAACCTGCCGCATCACGTAGCGCTGCGGCA
>CAIUZV010000093.1 GCA_903903735.1 uncultured beta proteobacterium
CGTGGAGGTCGTTGGTTCGATTCCAATACCGCCTACCAATTAAGGCCCGTAGCTGGTTGGCTGCAGGTAGTTGCAGGTGCAAAACAGCGGCTTAGGGCCGCTATTTTTTTGTTCACAGGATTGCTGATGGTCACGATCACACTGCCAGACGGTTCCCAGCGCCAATATCCGGGGCCAGTAACTGTCGCCGAGGTTGCCCAGTCTATCGGGGCAGGGTTGGCGCGTGCGGCGCTTGGTGGTCGTATCTCTGCGGGAGGCCAGGCCAAGCTTGTTGATAGCACCCACCGTATTGATCGTGATGCACAGCTTGCGATTATTACCGCGAGAGATCCTGAGGGTCTGGATTTAATCCGACACTCCACAGCACACTTGCTAGCCTACGCGGTGAAGGAGCTGTTCCCTGACGCCCAAGTGACGATCGGCCCTGTCATCGAGAACGGCTTTTATTACGACTTTTCCTATAAGCGTCCGTTTACCCCGGAAGACCTGACCGCCATTGAAAAGAAGATGTCGGAACTGGCAAAGAAGGATGAAGTTGTTTCGCGTGAAGAGTGGAGCCGCGACGATGCCGTCGCACATTTCAAAAAGATCGGTGAGAACTACAAGGCTGAAATCATTGGGGCGATTCCCGGCAATGAGCCTATTAGTTTGTACCGGGAGGGCGAGTTTATCGACTTGTGTCGCGGCCCGCACGTGCCGAGTACTGGCAAGCTGAAGGTGTTTAAACTGATGAAGGTCGCCGGAGCCTATTGGCGTGGTGACAGTAATAACGAGATGCTGCAGCGGATCTACGGCACAGCGTGGGCGACAAAAGAAGAGCAGGACGCTTACTTGCACATGCTCGAAGAGGCAGAGCGTCGCGACCACCGCAAGATCGGTCGTGATCTTGATTTGTTTCACTTCCAAGAAGAAGGCCCCGGGCTGATTTTTTGGCATCCAAAGGGATGGGCTATTTGGCAACAGGTCGAGCAATACATGCGTGCGGTGTATCGCGACAACGGCTACCAAGAGGTCAAGGCTCCGCAGATTTTGGATATCTCGCTTTGGAAGAAAACTGGCCACTGGGATAACTATCGCGAGAACATGTTCACGACGGAATCCGAGAACCGTGTCTATGGGCTCAAGCCCATGAACTGTCCCGGCCATGTTCAGATATTCAATTCAGGATTGCATTCTTACCGTGATCTTCCACTGCGCTATGGTGAGTTTGGTCAATGCCATCGTAATGAGCCTTCCGGGTCTTTGCATGGAATGATGCGCGTGCGCGGCTTTACGCAAGACGATGGACATATTTTTTGCACAGAAGATCAATTGCAGGATGAGTGTGCGGACTTCACAGCCTTGCTTCAGAAAGTCTACGCGGACTTTGGCTTTCACGAGGTGCTCTACAAAGTAGCCACGCGCCCAGAGAAGCGTATTGGTAGCGATGAGGTTTGGGATAAAGCTGAGACAGCCTTGATGGAAAGCCTTCGCCGCACGGGCTGCGCGTTCGAAGTGTCGCCAGGCGAGGGTGCCTTTTACGGGCCCAAGATCGAGTACACACTCAAAGACGCCATCGGGCGGCACTGGCAATGTGGAACCATTCAGGTTGACTTCTCTATGCCGCAGCGCCTCGGGGCGGAGTTCGTAGACGCCTCCGATCAACGCCGTGCTCCTGTGATGCTGCACCGGGCGATCTTGGGCTCTTTCGAGCGTTTCATCGGCATGCTGATCGAAAATCACTCTGGCGCCATGCCCGCCTGGCTCGCCCCAGTACATGCCGTTGTTTGCTGTATTTCGGAGCCAACGGCGGAATATGCAACAGAAATAGCACAATCCCTGAAAAAACAAGGCTTTAGAGTAGAATCTGATTTACGTAGTGAGAAGATTAACTATAAAATCAGAGAGCACAGTTTGCAGAAAGTCCCCTATATTTTGGTCGTTGGCGACAAAGAGCGTCAGGCCGGGGCTGTTGCTGTGCGAGGACGAGGCGGAGTCGAGCTTGGCGTCATGCCTGTGACTCAGTTTTCCGCCTTATTGTCTGAAGACGTGGCATTGCGCCGCAATTCCGGTTCGACTGCAACGCAGCCGGCCTAACCACTAGGAGTCGTCAACATCGCAACAGAAAAACCCCATCGCATTAACGGTGAAATCCGAGTTCCCGAAGTGCGCTTGCTTGGAATCGAAGGTGAACAA
>CAIUZV010000094.1 GCA_903903735.1 uncultured beta proteobacterium
CAACTCAAAGTCAGTCATGCCTATGGCGGTATTTGGAAATATTTCCATTATATCGGTCAAAAAAGATGAATGTATTGTGTACATCTGATTGGCACATGGGCATCTATGGTGACCCAGGCGATGCACTTAAACTTAATAATAGCCAAGTATTGGATTTATTGAGTAGATGGGAAACAGAATATGATCTGATTCTCTTCAATGGTGACATTCTCGAAGTACTAAAAAGTGCACGTATTAAATTCTCACACAGCGAACAAGCCCAAAAAGTGATAGATGACCGTCTGCCCGTGATTGAAAAAATAATGTCTCTAAAAAATTATCGCTGGATAGTGGGTAATCATGATTATCCATTAGAAGAATTACTGGGGTTACCGCAGTCCTTGGTTGTCCCACTTGAAAACGACTACACGCTAGTTGCTCAGCACGGACATTTGCTCAGGGCACCGATAGAACATTATTCGCAATATGCCTGGCATTTTCATTTAATGTATTGTCTGAGTTGGTGGGTAGACAGAATTGGCATGAAACTCTCTGGAGAACAGTTTTGTCTGGATGCGATGATCGCGCAATCCTTGAATGAGTGGCGTCTTGCCAACCCTCACAGAAATCCCTCTCGAACAGCAAAGGATCGAATCGTCAGACTGTTCATGTCGTACGCCAGCTTAAATTCTGACGTGAATTATGCCTCGCTGGACGATCTGTTTCAAAAAAAGGCACAGCAACTGTTTAGCCAAAGAAACACACTAGTGACTTTTGGACACAGTCATCATCGTCAGATTCAGTATTTTGAAAATAACAACGTCTACGTCAACACAGGTAGTTTTAGTTACCATACCGGATACAGCACGCCAATTTTTTCAACTGATGAAGGCAGGATAACCGTAGTGAAGAATCAGTAATTCATTTTGATTTATTCATGAAGTGGACTCCTTTGACCAAAGCATGCTCAAACCTACTAAACAGTTAGTTACATCATCTGGTTTTTTCCATTTACGGTCAGCTTATTAATAGTTAAACACACTCAATGTCGAACGCATTCTTTCAGCGGACACACTCTATGGCTTTTATTGTCGGAGTGATGCTTATCGATTCTATTAGTTTTGGTATTACCTTGCCGGTCACCCCCCAAATCATCATGACTGTAGGCGATGTGGGGTTAGCGCAGGCCGGTCTTTTATCCGGATATCTTTCTCTTGTTTATGCGTGCGTGCAGTTTTTTTCTTCTCCTATTCTAGGGAGTCTGGCAGATAAGTATGGGCGGCGTCCGATCTTACTTTACTCGCTACTCGCATTAACCGCTGCCTATGTGGTGCCTGTTTTTGCGACAACGCTTGATTGGCTATTTTTCTCACGTCTGGTTGCTGGTTGTGCAAGTGCGACGTACGCTTGTGCTTACGCCTATATTGTTGACATCTCACCCATAGAGCAGCGGGCACAGCGTTTTGGTCTGATTGGTGCAACCTTCGGGTTGGGGTTAGTTATTGGTCCCGTCATTGGCGGTATGTTGGGATCCTGGGATGCTCGGGCGCCTTTTGCTGTCGCTGGGGCACTTTGTTTGGCCAATCTTTGTTACGGCTTTTTCTTCTTTAAAGAGTCTCTCGCAAAAAATGCTCGGCGAGACTTCAAGATGAAGGAGCTAAATCCTATCGGCGCGATGGTTCGTATAGGAAAGTATCCCACCATGAAGGGTATGACGCTGGCCTATTTTCTTTTTGTCATCGCACCGTTCGCGTTACCTAGTTACTGGACATTTTTTGTCATTGAAAAATTCAAATGGTCTGAATTTGAGGTTGGCCTTTCGCAAGGATTTTATGGGTTGATGATGGTGATCATGCAAGGCGTAATTTATCGCTGGGCTCTGCGAAGCCTAGGGCCATTCCACGCGATTGTCTTAGGTATGGTGGGGGCTCTTGTTGCCTATATTTGCTATGCGTTTGCTGAGTACGGTTGGCAGTTTTATCTGATCATAGGGGTCACTGCAATATCGGGATTCGTTCTCCCATCACTGCAACTCATGATGACAAGTCAAGTCCCAGCCGACTCACAAGGAGAGCTGCAAGGCGCGCTAAGCAGTTTAAATAGCTTGGCATCAATTATTGGCCCGCTGGTGCTGACACAGTTATTCTTTTATTTCACAAAGACCGGGGCTGTCTGGTATTTTCCAGGGGTCTCATTTCTTGTTATTGCATTGCTCACAGCGCTTGCTTTATTTGTTTTCGTCATCACCGTTAGACGCAATCAACTCAACTGACGCTTATCGGTGTCTACTTCAGCCGAAGTCATAGCCATATTCAAATGAATCGAGTGGCGTCGGGGCCAACTTATAGGTACAGCGACGCAAAAAGTCCATCAACTCATGGGGATTGTCTGCATGTGCTTGAATATCACCGGGGGCAATAGGCTTGCCAATTACGACCCTTACGGACTTATCCAAACGTTTTTCAAACTCTCTTAGCAAGAGGCTAACCCGAAGTATGCTGTGCGCGTGACTGGCCAACTGAAACAGACGGCTATTTTCGCCATCAAAATACAGGGGGACAACAGTTGCTCCGCTCTTTAAAATCAATCGCGCCGTGAAGGTGCGCCAACGTGGATCCATCGGTCTTGAAAAAGGTCTTGCACTCGTGGATACCGTGCCGCCTGGAAAGACGCCGATCGCAGATCCCCCAAGCAAAGCATTGACTGCATCCTTCCGCGTTTTTGCATTCGCTACTAATGCCTGTTTAGTATTATCAAAATCAATAGGCAAGAGGAATGGCCTAATCTGGGGCGACGTCATAAAAATTTGATGAGCGATAATGCGAAACTCTGGCCTTGTACACGATAAGATATACCCCATGATCGTGCTGTCCAGTATCCCGTAAGGATGATTGGCAACCAAAATAAGTGGTCCCGTTTTTGGGATGTTTGACAG
>CAIUZV010000095.1 GCA_903903735.1 uncultured beta proteobacterium
GGCAAAGCGTTGATCCATGAAAGCCCTTTTTCTGAATACGCACTAAGTGTGGCTATGCGGCCTAATCCGGCATAACTGAGCTCAATCAACAAATCTGGATCGCTCAGTAAATTACCCGCGCGCTCTGGCCATTCAATCAAAACGAGCGCGTTGTTCTTAAAGAGATCGCGAAACCCAGCATCCAGCCAATCTGCGTTTTCGCTAAATCTATAAAAATCAAGATGATAGAAGTATAAGTTAGAAACTTCATAAGATTCAAGTAGTGCGTAACTTGGACTTTTAATTCTGCCGGAAATGCTGCACTGCCGCAAAAATGCACGAACAAGTGCAGTCTTGCCTGCCCCTAAGTCACCTTTGAGGTGAATGCGGCCACCCGCAGAGGGGCCAGGCAGCAGTTTTCCTAGGGCATCCGGTCTCAGCGCCGCAGCAAGATGGGCGAGCGCTTGACCTAACCTGTCAGTGGCGTGCTCGTCGGGAAGCTCAAGGGTGAGTGTGGGTTGAGTCATGCGGTCTTAGGAGATGAGCGATAGCCAGATGGGTAGCGTAAGTGCCGAAAGCGGGGTGCCGACTGAAATCAGTAGGCTGACTGCGCGTGCGTCGCCCCTCATGCGAACCGTCAGTACGTAGGCCGCCGTCGCTGGCGGCATCGCTGCAAATAAAATCAACATTTGTCGTTCCACCGTGCTGAGTGCAAAACGATCGCAGATGAACCAAGCGCAGAGTGGTAAAGCAATGAGCTTGATCGTGAGCATCCAACCGATGAGCTTGAAGTTTGTCTGTCCAGGTTCCCAGATTAAGCTGGCGCCAACGCACAAGATGCCTAACCCAATGGCTGCGACCCCAAGCTTACCAAACAACACATCGATAAATTGGGGCAACTGCAAGCCAGCAAGATTGAAGGCTAAGCCCAGAACGGTGGACACTAGCAAGGGGTTGCGTAAGAGCGCGCCGATAAACCCCACGCCTTGATGTCGAGCAAGCGCGTAAATTGCCGCAAGGTTCACGATGGGTACGGCGAAGCCAACGATTAACGCCATCACCGCCTGCCCGGAGGCGCCTGCCAAGCCGGGCGCCAGAGCGAGCGCGATATAGGTATTGAAACGGAAGCCGCACTGTGCCAGTGACGCCATCGTAAAAGAGGGCGCGCGCAGGATAGGCCATGCAAGCCACGACAGTACGATTCCGCATGCCACGACAGCAGCCGTCGCAAAAAATAATTCTGCCGCGGTACTCATAGAAATCGGTACACGGACGATCGACTGAAATAGCAGAGCCGGAAATAATACGTAGTAAATCAGCTTCTCAAGGCTGACAAAAAATTCTCGCGAAAACTCAAATTTTCGGTTTAATAACCAGCCGAAAATGATGATGAGAAAATCTGGCAGGACAAGCAATGCGGCAGACATGAAATAGGGTTGCTCGTGAGAGATATGAATGGACTGAATGCTACTATTGTCTGGCAATGAGTGCACCCGAGTCCGCCGCAATTAGTACTTTTATCGATGCCGTCTGGCTCGAAGACGGCCTGTCGACCAATACGCTTGCCGCGTATCGGCGCGACTTAGTTGCTTTTGAGCAATGGCTGCTGGCTGAGCGCGGACTGGATATCGACCACGCGCGCGAAGGTGATTTGCAAGCCTGGTTCGCGGCTAAGCATGCAGAGACAAAACCGAGCACTGCGAATAGACGGCTTGCGACGCTGCGACGCTATTACCTCTGGGCGCTACGTCATCAGCGGGTGTCGGCCGACCCTTGTTTGCAGCTCACGTCGGCGCGACAGGCCTTGCGGATTCCCAAGACCTTATCAGAAGCGCAGGTTGAGGCGTTGTTAAAGCAACCACCCTTGCATACGCCGCGAGGCTTGCGCGACCGAGCAATGCTAGAGGTTCTTTACGCCACCGGCTTGCGGGTATCAGAGCTAGTTAGCCTAGCGGTCTTAGATGTGAGTCTCGGGGATGGCGTTGTGCGCGTCGTGCAAGGTAAGGGCGGTAAGGATCGTCTCGTACCGCTCGGTGCAGAGGCCGCGCACTGGATAACCACCTACTTAAAAGAGGCCCGACCCTCCCTCATGGGGGCACGGACTGCGGCCGCGTTGTTTGTGACGGCTCGAGCCGCTGCGATGACGCGTCAGTCGTTTTGGTTATTGATTAAGAAATACGCGATATTGGCGGGTGTCCATGCGCCGTTGTCCCCCCATGTGTTGCGCCATGCGTTTGCCACGCATTTGCTCAATCACGGCGCGGATTTGCGGGTGGTGCAGATGTTGCTCGGGCATGCGGATATCTCGACGACGCAGATTTATACACACGTAGCCCGAGAGCGACTTAAATCGTTGCACGCGCAACATCACCCGAGAGGCTGATCAGGGCGCTCCTTGCTAAACTAGGGCTTCGCCGCCGTAACTCAGTGGATAGAGTACCTTCCTCCTAAGAAGGGAGTCGGACGTTCGATTCGTCTCGGCGGCGCCATTTGTTTTCTTTTTGAGTTCATCACCATGACGCAACAC
>CAIUZV010000096.1 GCA_903903735.1 uncultured beta proteobacterium
ACGCGCTGTAGCCATCCATCAGCTCGCGCGTGAGGACCGCCATCGATACTCCATCACCCGCCTGGTGATGCATCGTCAACATGAATACAGATTCTTGACGACTCAAAATAACTACGCCGGCACGAAGCGACAGATCCTTCGCTAAATCGAAAGGCTTACCGGTCTCCTGAGTGATCAACTCGCGCAGTTGGCGTTCACGCTCTAACCGAGAATCTATCCCACTCAGATCCGTGACCATCATAAATGTCGTAGCTTCGGGCGCGGGTAGCAGATAGCCATCCGGCTCACCGCGTCCCGAGTCAATCATGACCGTGCGCAAGGGCTCGTGACGGACGACAATCGCCATCAATGCTTGGCTAAGCGCTTGAATATTGAGTTGCCCCGTAAACCTGAGCGCACCGGGTAGGTTGTAGGTCGCCGAAGGACCTTCAAGTTCATTCAGCGTCCATAGTCGTCGCTGTCCAAAAGACAAGGTGACGCGCCCCTCTCCCATACGACCTGCCCCTGCCTCAAGGGCTGGCCCTTGATCCGACTCAAGCGCATCGAGATGCGGCGCGAGTGCGTCGGGCGTTGCGTGCGCAAAGAGCATCCGCAATGGCAAATTGCATCCAGTTTCTGCACGAATCCGTGCGATCAACCGCATCGCCAACAAAGAGTGACCGCCAAGCTCAAAGAACCCATCATCCAGACCAACGACTGCTGACCCGGTGAGCTCAGCAAACAGCGCACACAGTAGTGCCTGACTTGCCGTCACTGGCGCTCGGTAAGGCTTGTCGCTCGAATGTGCCTCTGGCTCGGGCAATGCACGTTGGTCAAGCTTGCCGTTTGGAGTCAGAGGGAGACGATCAAGCACGACAAAACCACTGGGCACCATGTAGTCCGGCAAGCTCTCATTTAACGCGCTGCGGATCTGCGCTACGGTCTCTAGCGTTTGACCAGCCTGCGGCACCAAATACGCAACCAAGCGCTTACCACCAACCGAATCTTTAGCGACAACCGCAACCTCGCTGATGCGTTCAAGTAATAAGTTCCGTAACGCTTTTTCAACCTCACCCAGTTCAATCCGATAGCCGCGAATTTTTACCTGATGATCTGCGCGGCCTAAATAAATAATCTCACCATCCGCACGACGACGGGCCAAATCGCCCGTGCGATACATACGGCTGCCTGCAGGACCAAACGGACTTGCGACAAAACGTTCAGCGGTCAAGCTTGCACGTCCCAAATAGCCACGCGCCAAGTTAATACCAGCGATATACAACTCGCCGATGACACCCGGCGGCACCGGCTCAAGGCAAGCATTCAGAATATATAGCTGGGTATTCCATATCGGCCGACCAATTGGAGGGAGGTCCTCCCATGTTTCTACATCATTGGACAAGGAATACGAACTGACAACGTGTGACTCCGTCGGTCCATAGTGGTTATGCAGTCTCGCCAATCTATTTTGTTGAAAGATTTTTCTGATACTTGGCGTAATCTGAAGTTGTTCGCCAGCTGTGATAACCGTTTTAGGCCATGTCGCCACATCCAAGCTGTCATGGGTGTCCGCTAAGCTATTTAGCACGACAAACGGCACATACAACTGATCAACATGTTGCGCATCTAAGTGCTCGATCAGCGCCACATTATCTCGGCGCACATCATCTCTGACCAGAACAAGTGTGTGCCCTTTCGTCAAGGCATACGATATCTCTTGAGCGGAGACGTCAAAACTAATCGGGCTGTATTGCAAAATGCGTTGACGCAGATCCTGTATTTCATTCTCTTGCCATCGAATCAAGTTCACAATCGCTTGATGGGGCATACCCACGCCTTTGGGACGCCCAGTAGATCCGGAGGTATAGATCAGGTATGCAAGATGATCAGGCTGCAAACGATTTAATCGGTCGCAATCGCTTATTGGCCTTTCAGACAAGGCCTCAAGACGAGTGATCACTTCCGACGACTCTACATCAACAAGCTGCAAGCCCATCGGCAACATCTGCATGCTAGTCGCAGGATGCTTGGGGATACTGTCGGTTCGAGATTGAGCAATATCGTGTTCAAGCCGCTGATGCGCTGCCTTGGTCGTCACTAAGGCGCAGGCCTGACTGTCAGATACCATGAACTCCAGCCTTGAAGCGGGATAGTCTGGATCTAAAGGTAAATACGCTGCCCCCGACTTCAAGACCGCGAGCAAGGCTATGATCATGTCCGGCGAACGATCCAGCAACACCGCCACTATTTTTTCTGGACCTGCACCGTGTTGAATTAGATATCGAGCGAGTCGGTTAGCTCTTGCATTTAAGTCTTCGTACGTTAGCTGAATGTCTCCGAAGTTGATAGCGATCAAAGACGGGGTACGCAGCGCTTGCTCGTCGAACAGCGACGCCAGTGTCTGCTTGGGGCCTGGCACAACGATATCTAAGCCCCTAGAATCTACCAACAACGCTTTACGTGCCGCACCATCCATCAGCGACAGCGTCTTGACCGGCACATCGACCGTGCTCGTCAACCCCGCCAACAAACGCTCAAACGCTTCGCGCCATACCTCTACGCTCGACTCAGCAAACAAATCAGCGTCGTATTCGAACATCCCTTCCAGCGCACCACTTGCGCTGACGCTCAACGCCAAGTTCAGATCCAGCTTGGCGCGCGGTAGCGTCACCGCCTCAAAACTACACGTCAACTCTCCAAGTTTGAGTTCGACTTGCTCCTGACTCTGAAAGGCCAACATCGCCTGAAACACCGGCGTGTGTGACAACGATCGCACCACATCCAGACTCTCAACCAAGCGATCAAATGGTAAATCCTGATCAATCAAGGCTTCTTCAACACTCACTCGCGTGCGGCGAATTAACTCCTTGATTGTGCAAGGTCCACTGAGCGATATAGGCAA
>CAIUZV010000097.1 GCA_903903735.1 uncultured beta proteobacterium
AGCAATCAACGTCAACGATTCAGTCACCAAGTCGAAGTTCGATAACTTGTATGGCTGCCGCGAGTCCTTGGTTGACGCGATCAAGCGCGCAACCGATGTGATGATTGCAGGCAAGATTGCGGTTGTGGCCGGTTACGGCGACGTGGGCAAGGGTTCGGCTCAGGCGCTGGCTGCTTTGCGTGCACAAGTGTGGGTCACAGAAATCGATCCAATCTGCGCCCTGCAAGCTGCGATGGAAGGCTTCAAAGTTGTCACCATGGAAGAAGCGGCTGACAAAGCTGACATTTTCGTGACGGCAACGGGCAACTACAACGTGATCACACGTGCACACATGGACCGTATGAAAGATCAGGCCATCGTTTGCAACATCGGTCACTTCGATAACGAAATTGACGTTGTCGGCATTGAGAACCTTAAGTGGGAAGAGATCAAGCCACAGGTCGATCACGTGATTTTCCCGGACGGCAAGCGCATCATCTTGTTGGCGAAGGGTCGTTTGGTGAACTTGGGCTGCGGTACGGGCCATCCATCGTTCGTGATGTCGTCTTCGTTTACGAACCAGACGATCGCACAGATCGAATTGTTCAGCCGTAACGAGCAGTACAAATCGGGCCAGGTGTATGTGTTGCCTAAGCACCTCGACGAAAAAGTTGCGCGTTTGCACCTCAAGAAAATTGGCGCCAACCTCACGTCACTGACTCCACAGCAAGCGGCATACATTAGCGTGAAGCAAGAAGGTCCTTTCAAGGGCGACGCATACCGCTATTGATGTTGCGTGGTTAACGGGTGCTAGTCGGATGTTCTGACTAACACCCGTCTGCAGTGCTCACCGGAGATTGAAATGATGACATTATTGTTAGTCTGGATATTGAACGCTGTAGCACTGCTTGTCGTAGCCTATGTATTGCCAGGCATCGTTGTTGCGAGCTTTGGCTCTGCCATGCTCGCCGCTTTGGTGCTGGGTTTAATCAATAGCTTGGTTAAGCCCGTTCTGATTCTGCTGACCTTGCCAATCACCATTGTTACCCTCGGGCTGTTCTTGCTTGTCTTGAACGCACTCATGTTTTGGATGGCGGGTTCCATCCTGAAAGGGTTTCAAGTTAATGGTTTCTGGTGGGCGGTCGGTGGGGCAATTCTCTACAGCCTGATCTCAGGCTTCTTATCTAATTTGATCAATCAATGAGCACTCAACCTAGCCAGGCGTTTAGCCTGGAGTTTTTCCCTCCTCGGGATGCCGCTGCCCAGCAAAGGCTCATCGAGGGTGCAAAGCAAATGCTAGTGATACAGCCGCACTACGTCAGCGTGACGTTCGGTGCAGGCGGATCGACACGCGAAGGCACGCTCGACACGGTACGGACGATGCGCGATTTAGGCTGTGATGCCGCTCCGCATTTGTCATGCATCGGTGCGTCGCACGATGATCTGCGCGCGTTGTTGCAGCGTTACCGACAAGAGGGTGTCAAACGAATCGTCGCCTTGCGCGGTGATATGCCCTCAGGGATGGGGGCGGATGCCGCCGGTGCGTTGCGCCATGCTAACGATCTCGTCGAATTTATCCGGAAAGAAACCGGTGACTGGTTTCATATCGAAGTTGCTGCATATCCTGAGATGCATCCACAGGCAGCGAGCCCTGAACAGGACTTGATGCACTTTGTACGCAAAGTGCGCGCCGGTGCAGACAGTGCGATTACGCAATACTTTTTTAATGCCGACGCATACTTTGATTTTGTTGATCGCGTGCAAGCCAAGGGGATCGATATCCCAATCGTGCCTGGCATTATGCCGATCACCAATTACACACAGCTCATGCGCTTCTCAGAAATGTGTGGCGCGGAAGTGCCGCGCTGGATTCGTCTTCGCTTGGCGGGGATGGGTGATGATAAAGAGTCGATTCGTGCGTTTGGCGCAGACGTGGTGACAGACCTGTGCGAGACCTTACTCGACAACGGCGTCCCGGGTTTGCACTTCTATACCTTGAACAATGCAGAGGCCACCTTGGCGATCTGGCGTGGATTGCAAGGATAGGTCAGTCTATAAATCGATTGGATCAAGCAAGTAAGCAAGAAATAAAAAAAGGGGCCTCGTGTAGAGGCCCCTTTTTTGTTAGGACTGTTTGAACGAATTGCCAAGGAGGCAGATCCGTTCAAAGGGCTTAGTCAGCATACTGACCGGCGGCCTTGAGCAACGGCGCCCATTTATTGATTTCGTCTTTTACCCATGCCTGTAAGGCGGCAGGAGTTTGCTTGGCTTCGGGGACAATGACTGCACCGAGGTCGGCTGCTTTAGCAACCACTGCGGGGTCCTTGAGTGCGGCCTTAAGCGATTGGTTCAAGCGTGCGGCGACTGGGGCTGGGATATTCTTTGGCCCATAGATGCCATGCCAAACTACGATTTCAAAATCCTTGAGACCGCCTTCACGCAAGGTTGGAGTGTCTGGCAGGTAAGACAGACGCTCGGCCGATGTCACGCCGTACAGCTTGACGGTTTTAGCTTTGATTTGTGCAAGAGTCTGTGTAGTTTGATCACACAACACGTCGAGCTGGCCACCTAGCAGCGCAATCATCGCGGGGCCTGTTCCCGAGTAGGGAATTGCGGTAAAGCCAACGCCCAATGCTTGTTGCAAGAGGGTGCCACACAGTTGCGACACGGCACCTAGACCAGCGTTTGCCAAGTTCAGCTTATTGCCTTGTGCTTTAGCATAAGCAATGAATTCAGCCATGTTGTTTGGTGGCAAGTCTTTGCGGCCAAGCAGCGTCATGGGCACGTCAGCAACGAGACCCACGTAGGTGAAGTCGGTCAGTGCATTGAAGGGCAGCTTGCGATAGAGCGTGGGCGCTGTGGCCATCCCATTGTGATGGATCAACAGGGTGTAACCATCCGCTGGCGCCTTGGCAACGAAGGCAGACGCGATCGTGCCGCCGGCACCCGCGCGGTTCTCAACGACAACCGTTTGGCCAAGATCTTTCGTCATGGACGCAGCGATTGTCCGAGCCAGAATATCGGTCGGGCCGCCTGCGGCAAACGGTACAACCAGCGAAATTGGCTTGGTCGGGAAGGTCTGTGCCATTGAGGCGCCAGTAAAGGCTGTCGAGATCAAACCGGCGGCAAGCATCAGGCCGCGAAGGGTTTTTGAGAAGGTCATGTCGTGCTCCAGTCGTTGTATGTCTAAACGTAATTTTAGCTTGATACGGTCAACGTGACTGCAAATTATCCCTACACCCCATGAGGTGGATCAAGGGAGTGCTCAATGGTCTGGGAGCGTCGAAACAGCTCAGAGCGGCGCTTTTGGCACCCAGCCAGTCGGGGTGGCGATGCCATGCAGCACAAAATCGTGGGCTGCAGCCTCAAAGCTTGCGTCCTCGGGTATTTTTGCCTCATTCCAGGCGATTCCGACGGCGACAAGGAATCGATTGTCTTGCATGAGTTTGGCGAGGCTGCGATCGTAGTAGCCACCGCCATAGCCAAGACGCTCGGCACGCGGTCCAAAACCGAGGGTTGGCACGAGGACAACGTCAGGAATGAGTGGTCGATTGCGTGCAGGCTCCAGCACCCCGAAGGCGCCTTCGCTCAGACTGTCGCTCGGCATCCAGCGATGAAACTCTAAGGGCGTTGTCGGGCCAACGACCGCGGGCAGCGCAACATGAGCGCCTTGCTCGTGCAACCAAACCAGTAGGGGACGAATATCAGGCTCATCAGCCAGGGGCCAAAATCCCGCAACGACTCGACCCCGCAAGGTGGGCTCGCCGCGTTGACTAAACCAGTACCGGACCTGCGCGCAAAGCAGATTGCTGAGCCGTTGACGCTGATCAAGCGGAATCGTCTTACGAAGCTCGCGAAGGCGCATCCTGAGCGTGTCTGCGTTATTCTTCAACATATGAGGGCGTTGATCGCTAAATGTGTGTATTGAGAAACCGTTTATGACTGTTCGAGCAAGATACCAGAATCTGAAGACTGTTGCGGCAGTCACGTTGGGGTGCGTGTTGTTTACTGCGCAAGCGCAGACTCAGCCCGCTGCACCAGCGACCTCAGCGACCGAGCAATTTGTGTTGAAGTCAGACGGAACGCTCGTGCCCGTCGCAGAGCCCAAGGCGTCGCCTCGGACGGCTCCCCCGATTCCTGCCCCGGCTGCTACTGGCGGCACGCCGTCCTCGGGCACAAGCAGGGTTGCGTCCGCACCGCCTGTTTCAAGTTCGGGAACAATTGCGGACTCCGATTCCACCTCGGCCGCGCAAGCGGTCGCAGCAGCCCGCCAAGCGCTCAATAGCAAGCAGTTTGCACAGCTGGCGAGCTTTGTCCCCAAGGCGCGGGGCGATGTTTTGGCGATTTACCCAGAATATTGGTATATGCGGACCAAGGTGTGGTCCTACAACGCAGTGGGTGCCCGTGAAGAGATCGAGGGCTTTTTGGAAAAGCACAAAGGTTCGTATCTCGCAGATCGTTTGCGCACGGACTGGATCTTGACTGCGGCACGTCAGGGCGATTTCGGGACTGTTCGCGACCTTGGCTCGGTGCGACAGGGCAGCAATAACTTGTCCTGTGCACAGCTTGAGGCTAGTCACATGACGGGGCGGCGCGCCACCGTACTGGAGGCGACAAAAGTGTTTGCGCCTGCACCAGCCTGCTGGAAATTGTTTGATCAGTTAGTGGCAGATCGTGTGCTGAGCAGCGAGGATTTGCTTCCCTACTTGCTGGACGCAGTCGAAGATAACAAGACCACGGATGCCAGAAAATTTGCCGCCTACATTTTTGAACCTGCTGACCTGAGCGCCTACGACGCGATGATGGCTGCACCCGCTAAGTGGCTGTCGTCGCAAACGGGCTCGGTATCTGGCATGCGTGCTGAGGTGGTCGCAATGGGTCTCGCGCGTCTCGCACGATCGGATCTGAATGCCGCTGTTGCCGCCACACAAGGCACCTGGAGCTCACGTCTGCCCAAGAAGAATCTGCAATGGGCCTACGGCCAGCTTGGCTTGTGGGGGATGATGCGTCTCGATCCCCTTGCAATCGACTGGTACAAAGAGTCGGGCGGTGTACGGTTGTCTGTTCATAACGAAGCATGGCGGGTGCGCGCTGCCTTGCGGCAGCCCAAGATCGATTGGGCGTGGGTGATTCGCCATATCGATCAAATGACTGCCACACAGAAAGCAGATTCGACTTGGGTGTATTGGAAGGCGCGCGGACTTGCTGCGACAGGTAAAAAGAATGACGCGCAAAAGGCTTACGCATCGATCGCAACGGAATACAGTTTTTATGGTCAGCTCGCCGCCGAAGAGTTGGGGAAGTCTATTGCCGTCCCAGATCGTCCGACGCCCGTGACCGTGCAGGAACTTGCACAGGCGCGTGCCAACCCAGGCTTGCGCCGCGCGGTCACACTGTTTAAACGCGGTTGGCGCACGGATGCCGTCCCGGAGTGGAACTTCACGCTAATAGGGATGACGGATCGCGAACTGCTTGCCGCTGCAGAGCTCGCCCGACAAGAACATATTTATGATCGTGTTGTGGTGACCTCTGGTCGGACTAAAAAGGAAATCGACTTCACGCAACGCTTTGTCGCACCGTTTGAATCACGTGTGAGTGAGCAGGCTCGCGCGGTCGATGTAGATCCGGCCTGGGTGTATGGCTTGATCCGTCAGGAATCCTTGTTCATCATGGATGCACGTTCGCACGTTGGCGCCTCGGGGCTGATGCAGTTAATGCCCGCGACTGCCCGCTGGATGGCTGGCAAAATCGGCATGACGGATTTCACGCCAGGCAAGGTCAACGACTTTGATACCAACACCAAGCTTGGTACCAGTTACCTGAGCATGGTGCAGTCTGATTTGGGTGGCTCTCAGGTATTGGCGAGTGCAGGCTATAACGCAGGCCCTGGTCGGCCAATGCTGTGGCGCTCGCGTTTAAGCGCACCTGTCGAGGGGGCGATTTTTGCCGAGACCATTCCGTTTAACGAGACGCGTGACTACGTTAAAAAAGTGATGTCGAACGCGACGTATTATGCGGCGCTGTTCAGCGGGCAGCCCCAATCGCTTAAGCAGCGCTTGGGTCAGATTGACCCTCAACCGTATGCGCGCAGCCCTTTGCCATGAGCGCTGATCCCGTCGTCGCTGGCTTGCAAGCCTACGTCGTCGGCGGTGCAGTGCGCGATGCATTGCTAGGCCTGCCTCATGGCGATCGTGATTGGGTTGTCGTGGGCACGACACCGGAAGAGATGGTGCGGCGGGGGTTTATTCCCGTCGGTGGCGATTTTCCGGTGTTTTTGCATCCACGAACAAAAGAGGAATACGCTCTTGCACGAACCGAGCGTAAGTCTGGGCGTGGGTATAAAGGGTTCACGTTTTACACCGGTGTGGATGTCACGCTCGAGGAAGATCTTCGTCGTCGCGATCTGACCGTCAACGCCATTGCGCAGAGCGCGACAGGCGCACTCATTGATCCTTTGAACGGACAGGCGGATGTAAAAGCCCGTGTGTTTAGGCATGTCGGCGAGGCCTTCAAAGAGGATCCGGTGCGGATTTTGCGTCTAGCCCGCTTTACTGCGCGTTTTGTAGATTTCACTGTCGCACCTGAAACGATGGCCCTTTGTCGGGCGATGGTGGCTGAGGGTGAAGTGGATGCGCTCGTGCCTGAGCGAGTCTGGCAAGAACTCTCTCGTGGGTTGATGTGCAGCCAACCCTCTCGCATGGTTCAGGTGCTGGATGAAGCTGGGGTTCTGCCCAGAGCACTACCCCAGTGGCAATCAAGCGAGCGGGTGCTTACGGCCGTCGATAGCCCTATGTCGCAGACGCTTGCGCTCGATGCACGGTATGCCTTGTTTTGTTTGAGCACGGAAGATCGTGTGGGTCTGTCGCGGCAATTACGTGCGCCGGGCGATTGCGCGGACATGGCACGTCTTCTACCGGTTGTTCTTGAGGCGTGTCAGTCCCAGCAGAATGCGGAGTCTGTGCTCAGTCTGTTTGAGGTTTGCGATGCGCTGCGCAAACCAGATCGTTTACGCGCCTTATTACGCGCGGCGGCAGTGGTGGCTGTTGTGAATATTGAACAGTGGGAGCAGCGGTTGCTGTGCGTACTAGGCGTGGATGCTGGCAAGGCAGCACAACAGACGAACCACCCCTCAGAGATCAAAGCAGCAGTGCGTCAGGCGCGCTTAAGTGCGTTACTGAGCGCGTCTCTGCGCACGTGATCTTGAGCGCTTTCTTGAGCGCTTAAAAGTTAAAGTGACCCGCTTCGATCGCCGCGTGTAAAGCCGATGAGTGGGCCCGTCACGCCTCGCCCAAGTGCGATGACTTTAAACAATTCGCCCATCTCGGCTTCAGAAATCAATTTTTGTACAGCACCGTTGGCTTGTGCCAGAAGGCGCGGCGATGGGGGTGCGTAAGCGGCGAGTATGTCTGCCAAGCCTGCGTTCAACAGAAAACGCGCCTGAGAGGTATAGCCCAGTACATCGAGCCCGACGGTTTGTGCTGCGTGTGCGACGGCAGTGAAGTCTACGTGTGCAGTGATGTCTTGTAGACCTGGCGCGAAAAATACATCGTCGTGTGCCCGGTGCTGGATGTGGCACATCAGCGTGCCCCGATGACGTTGCGGGTGATAGTACTCGTGGCGCGGAAAACCATAATCGATCAACAGAGCGGCGCCCCGGGTCAGCCAAGTGCCTAGGTTGTTGACCCATGCTTCGGCTTGAAGATTGAGCTCAGAGCGATAGTCGGGCAACGCGGGCATACGCTCTTGCATCGCGAGGGTTAGTGCGTCTGAGGCGGGTTGGTCTTCAAAGACAAAATCTTGCCTGCCATCGCTTGTCATCACTGACTTCACGCCGCGGACCTGCAGCGTGCCGCTTTCCGTCCAGCGAAACAACTCCACGGGCATTGCATCCAAGACTTCATTCGCAACGACGCACCCCGCGAACTGTTCCGGGGCGCGATCGAGCCATTGCACCTGCTTGCCCCAGTGCGCGAGTCGTTCTTGTTGCCTACGCTTGAGGTCTGCAGAGACCTCGAGGATGGCGTAGTTGGCGCGTATCCCTTGATCATCCAGCGCTTGGAGAATGTCTTGCGCTAGGGCGCCGCTCCCTGCCCCGAACTCAAGCACGTGCGAGGTACCGGTCTGGGTCAAGATCTGCGCGATTTGTCTGGCAAGGGTCTGACCAAATAAGGGCGTGAGCTGAGGGGCTGTGACAAAGTCCCCGCTTAAGTGTGTGGCGGCGTTTGTCCTGCTCTCTGCGAGTTTAGTGTTGCCTGCAGCGTAATAGCCTAGGCCTGGTGCATACAGTACGTGGTGCATCCATTGACTAAACGATAGCCAACCACCTGCTTCGGCAATGCGTTGATGCAAAAAAGCGCTGACGCGCTGGCTGTGGGCCATCGCATCAGCGCTTACCGAAATGGAAGGTTCGGCCTGCACTGCCAATCTTCCTTAACGTGTTGCTTAACGCTGCACTTTAACGGCGACCGCCGTCAAAGTTAAAGCCGCGACGTGCACCGGCTGCGGCGCGTGGCGCGCCTGGACGCGGAGCACCTGCGCGAGCTGGACCGTCACCGCGAGGCGCGAAGGTTTTGCCACCTGGAGCGCCCGCACGTGGTGCGAACTCACGGCTTGGGCGTGCTGACTTACCTGCGTAGGCAGGACGGTCAGACGGCGCACGATCTGCACGTGGGCTGGCGTAAGGATTGTCGCTGCGTGGTGCGCGCTCGCTACTAAATGGCTTGTCGCCACGCGGTGCAAAAGCGGGCTTGTCTCCACGCGGAGCGAAAGTACGCTCGCGATCGCCGCTGAAGGGGCGGTCACCACGTGGGGAGTCGCCGCGTGGAGCGAATGCTGGCTTATCGCCGCGTGGGGCAAAGGCTGGACGATCACCGCGTGGTGCAAAGCTGCGTTCGCGGTCACCACTAAAAGGCTTGTCACCGCGAGGTGCATCACCCCGGTAACCTTCGGCTCTTGGTGCATAGGCAGGTTTATCGCCACGCGCGGCGTAAGCGGGTTTATCACCACGAGGCGCAAACGCGCGCGGCTCACGTGCGCTATAGCGGTCGTTGCTGCCAGCGCTGCGGTCGTTGCTCCAGCGTCCACCTTTTTTACCACCGGCACCACGCGAAGCACCCTCTGGGCGTACGCTTGGTGTGCGTTGTGGCTCGAGTCCGGCAATGACGTCGGATTGAATGGTGTAGCCAACGAAGTGCTCGATACGGCGAACTTTGTGGCGCTCGCTGTGAACGGCTAGCGTGAAGGCCGAGCCGTCACGCCCAGCACGACCGGTACGGCCAGTGCGGTGAATATAGTCTTCGGGCTGCATTGGTAAGTCGTAGTTAATGACGTGGCTGATACCCTGAACGTCGATGCCGCGTGCGGCGACGTCGGTAGCGACCAATACACGCACACGTCCGTCCTGAACTTCAGAAATCGTGCGTGAGCGTTGACGCTGGTTCATGTCACCATGAAGCGCCATGACTGAAAAACCTGAGTCGGCAAGGTGCTCGGCTAAGTCATCCGCGCCACGCTTGGTCGCTGTAAAGACAATCGCTTGATCCATGGAGGCATCGCGCAACAGGTGATCGAGCAGGCGAAGTTTATGACCTGAGTCGTCCGCATACAGCAGGCTTTGGGTGATGTTGGCATGGCGATCGGACTGACCAGCCATTTCAATACGCTGTGGGTCGCGCATCATGCGCGCGGCCAGTTTGGCAACCGTGCCGTCAAGTGTGGCCGAGAACAACAGTGTCTGACGTGACTCTGGGCAGCGATCGACGATGGTGTTGATATCGTCGATGAAACCCATGTCTAACATGCGATCGGCTTCGTCGAGGACCAGAGTGTGCACGGTGGATAAATCAACACGGCGCGCTTGCAGGTGATCAAGCAGACGGCCTGGTGTGGCCACCAACACATCGACGCGGCGGGACAGCGCTTTGAGCTGCGCACCGTAAGGCATGCCGCCGACAACGGTGGCGACGCGCAGGTCGTCGAGGTTGCTGCCGTATAGTTCCGTGGCTTCACTGACTTGCAGGGCGAGTTCGCGGGTAGGGGTCAACACCAGCACTTGCACGCCGCGACCTTTGTTCGCCGGTTTGTGGGCGATGCGGTTGAGTGCGGGCAACATGAAAGCAGCTGTTTTGCCGCTACCGGTTTGGGCGGATACCATCAGGTCGGCGCCGGCGAGTGCGGCAGGAATTGCCGACATCTGGACGGGCGTCGGCGTGGTAAAGCCGGTGCGTTCAATGGAAGATAACAAAGCGGGGGCTAGCCCCAACGAATCGAAGGACATGACTTTCCTTTTGGCCAGA
>CAIUZV010000098.1 GCA_903903735.1 uncultured beta proteobacterium
ACACGACCTATCGTTACTACAGCCTCTCGGCCCAGATTCAAAAAGAGCGCAAGGCTTACTATGATTGTCTAGAAGCCACGCAGAAGGGTGGGATGGATGTGACCGATTGGCTTGAGTGGTTTCTCTCCTGCTTGCACAGAGCCATTCAAGGGGCCGAGCAGACGCTTGAGTCTGTCCTTGCAAAGGCGCGCTTCTGGCAACAGTATGCAGGGATGCCTTTGAATGCAAGACAGATTAAGTTGCTCAATAAATTGCTCGATGGTTTTGAAGGCAAACTCACCACTACAAAATGGGCGGCGATCGCGAAGTGCTCACAAGACACTGCGCTGCGTGACATCGCCGAGCTCATCGAGCGTGGTGCGTTGGTAAAGTCAGAGGCCAGTGGCCGCAGTACAAGCTACGAGTTGAGCGCCCGGGCATAGCATGACACCACACCCCCCGCAGCCTCCTGAAACGCGAACGTTTCCCGTTCTCCCACTCATCGCCACGCTCGCCACACAAAGCTTGGCGACGATGGCGGCGTATTCGTTTCCGGTGGTGGCGCCCGTGATCGCGCAGGACCTCCAAGTGCCCGGCACGCTGGTGGGATTTTTTATCTCTACCGTCTATGGCGTGGGGATTCTGTCGGCGTTGCTCTCACCACGCTTTATCCGCCGCTTTGGTGCGGTCAGGGTCAGCCAACTGGTGCTGGTGGCAACGCTTGCGATGCTGCTAGCTTGTTCGCTCGGTAGCGTGGCCTCGGTCGTGCTTGGCGCGGCGCTCTTAGGGCTTGCCTACGGTGCGACAGCCCCCGCCAGTGCCCATCTGCTGGTGCCCCGTACACCGCCGCGCGTGATGAATTTAGTGCTGTCGATCCGGCAGATTGGAGTGCCCCTTGGTGGTGTGTTGGCCGGACTCATCATGGCTCCTATGACCTTAAGCCTCGGTTGGCAAACCGCACTGTTGTGGCAGACCTTGCCCGTGTTGGTCGTCGTGTTGCTGCTTGAAGTCGCGCGTCGCGATTGGGATGCTGATCGCGATCCTTCCCGCCAAATATTTAGCAAAGGCCTCTTGGCACCCGTACAGATTTTGGTTGAGCGCCCAGAGCTTCGAAGCCTGGCCTTTGCGAGCTTTATTTACAGCGGCCTGCAACTGTGTTTCATCGCCTTCTTAACCGTGCACTTAACGAGCAAGACCGGTTTTAATCTTGTGCAAGCCGGCTGGGCTTTGGCCGTGTATCAACTCGCCGCAGTGGTGAGCCGACCGATCTGGGGCTGGTTGGCGGATAAGTGGTTAAGCGCCAAGTTCTTACTGGCGTGGCAGGGCTTCATCATGGGTGCAGCCGCCGTGCTAGCCGGCCAGTTCACCGAGAGCTGGACACATGTCGTCGTGCTTGTGCTGTGCGCAGTCGCGGGGGCAACCGCAAGCGGGTTTACAGGCTTGGCCTATGCCGAGTGGGCACGTTTAGGCGGCGCACAGCGAACCGAGGCGACCGGCTTGGGCTCCGGTTTGATGTTTGCTGGGGTCTTGTTACTACCTTCGCTATTCTCGGTAGCAGTGACGTATTTTGATGACTTCGGCTTTGCCTACGCCTGCGTGGGCGGCTTGGCGGCATTGTCAGGCTTGCTGTTGTTACAAAAGCCAACAGCCTCAAACAATACCTAACTAAATACTTGCTCCACACGCGGTTTGACGAAGGTGTCATTCCATGGAGAGTAGCCCGCTCCAATCAGGGTTATACCCAATACACGCGACGTGGAGTCTCTCTCCTTTTGCGGTTATTGTTGTTCATTGAATTGAACAATTCGGAGACTCCCTTGAAAAACCTCATACACGCGCTCGCGGCGACCGCGCTCATTTTTTCTTCAGGGGCGGGCTTCGCGCAAGACTACCCCAACAAACCCATTAAATGGATTGTTCCTTACACGCCGGGCGGCTACACCGACAACGTCACTCGCTTGGTGACCGCTCGCATGGCGACAATCCTGGGGCAGCCGATCATCATCGAAAACAAGCCTGGTGCTAATTCGATTATCGGTGTCGATCAGGCCACCAAAGCCGCGCCTGATGGTTACACCATGCTCACGACCATCACCGCACATGCCGCCAACGTCACGTTGTACGAAGGCAAGTTGCCGTTTGATCCTTATCAGTCGTTGATACCGATCTCTCTGGTGACGACTACGCCTTTGGTGCTGTCGGTTAACAAGGATTTGCCTGTCAAATCAATTGGCGAGTTAATTGCCTATGCCAAAGCCAATCCAAGCAAACTCTCGTTTGGCTCCTCGGGGGTAGGCGCAGCCGCCCACCTGACCTCTGAACTACTGAAGTACACCGCTGGTATCAATATGGTTCATGTCCCTTACAAAGGAACAGCCCCAGCGTTGACTGATTTGATGTCTAACAACATCCAGGTGTTAGTCGATGCACCAAGCGGTGTCGGCGCAAATATTCGTGCCGGTAAGATTAAGGCTCTGGCGGTTTTCGCGGATAAGCGCCTGGCGAGCTACCCAGACGTGCCTACGATTGTTGAGTCGGGCGGCCCTAAAATTGAGTCCTCGAGTTGGGTGATGTTTTTTGCACCGGCAGGCACCCCCAAGGCTATCGTTGATAAGTTGTCGCTTGCGGTCAGAGAGTCGCTGAAATCCGAAGAGCTTATCAAGCGCCTGTCAGATCAAGGAATTATCACGGTCGGTAGCACGCCCGCCGAGGCCGATGCGTTTCTAAAGGCTGAAATCGCGAAGTGGGGCAACCTGATTAAAACAGTCGGAGTGAAGGCCGAATAATTTACCGACAACAAGAAGCTGCGCCAGACGCAAAAAGAGGCTAAATCAACCGCATGGGCGTTAACGCCTATTGCTTCGACCCCTCGGTAATCCGACGCCCCAACGAAATAGCGTAAGGGGCTGTTCTTGCCCGCAACATTGGATCTGGTGCTCCTTCAACCCCTTTAGGCATGATGTTTGGATCAAAGGTTATGTTCAAACAGGGGCCCGTGCTGTCTGCTGAAACCGAAACAACCTTCAGTACACCCAGGGTGATTTTCTTTCTGCCCTCCGGAAGGGGGATTGTCGCGTTGTCAAGTACATCGCCTGCTTGAGCAATTTCTAGATTGAAATTAAAAGACGCTTTACCCGAGGCTACGCGCTGACGTAATTCATCAAACGAAAAGTTTGGGCCTTTTGACTTCGCTTCTTCGTCGGATAGTGTTTGCACGCCCTCGACTGGTTCAAACACCCATTTGCCCCAGACTTTCTCGTTGTTGGCATTTGTAAAACCAAACCCGTGGACTCCCCAATAATTCGTTGAAGCATAACTCGCGGGGACAGGCTTTGACGCAAAGTATTTCCCTTGAAGCAGTACTGCTGGATTGGCATCTGCAAAAGCTTTCACTTTGGCGGGGTCCGCTGTTTTGGTAGTTGGGTCGGGCTGTGAAGACTGCAACCGCCCGAACAATTGCTCAGGCGTCGCAGAACCAAAGACAGGAGCCGATATATTTCCCATCTGCCAGAATTCATTGTTAGGCAAATTAAACTGCAACGCTAAGTTTCGTTGTGTTTTCGTATTGTCAGCCGCTTTTGGATTGGCGCCACCTACTGAAAAGCGCACAATCACTGGGATGGCGTTGCCGTTGAAAGCAGAGGAGCTGGAAATATTCTTGCCTTCGGGGCTGCCTACAAACTCACCGGTTGCGCAAACACCTTTTGCGCCGGACCGCCTAAAACCCTCAAACTTTCCCGCAGTCATTTCAAACTGATTGACCATCGAGATAGGGTCTGGATCGGCAAGCGCGACATTACTCGCAAAGCCAGAAATACCTATTGAAAGAATGCTAATGGCCAAACAAGTAAATTTGATTGGTTTCATAAGGGCTCCTTAAGCGGCTAAGCAATAGGGATTCAATAACTATTGAATCAGAAGATAGGCTGTATTGGATATGGAAATCACCCCAATATATGGGCTGCTAAATGTTAAAGTAATCATGCAAATTGGAGTAAGAACGGTAGTAGTCGCAATGCACATCGCCACTACTAACGACTTTGGTTTTGCTAAGTGAATAAATGCTACGGCGAGTAGAACCAGTACAGCGAGTAATAAAACTCCGCTTATCCGTAAGGGGTGAACATCAAACGA
Organism: uncultured beta proteobacterium; assembly: GCA_903903735.1. GTDB lineage: Bacteria > Pseudomonadota > Gammaproteobacteria > Burkholderiales > Burkholderiaceae_B > Zwartia. The sequence goes on from CAIUZV010000098.1 coordinate 4,114, forward strand.
GGTATAGGCCAAACGGATACTGCGAGCGTTATTGACGATCTGAAAGGCATTCATCAGCACTTTCGATTCGGCATTATTGTTCAGTTGATTCACAGCCTTAAATAAATCAGCACGCATCGCTGTAAATTTTTCTACCGTTTCCGAGGCGTCTGTTCTTTCTGAGGTTAGTGTTTGCCACTCTTCCTCGACAATAGATTTTGTGTAGATTCGAGTCGCATTGGCTAGATTGCTATCCTTTAGCTCCGGAATCGTACTGGCAAGGCTAATGATCTGAATGAGACCCTGACTTTCAGTCTTGATGGCTTGCGACGCGACGTTATAGTTTTCCCAAATTGAGGTGCCCATCAAGGCAATAGATAAGGAAAACAACACCGCCGGCAAACCAAAGAAAGGAGCCACAACGCCCTCGTACTGCAGCATCAAGGGCCGGGTTTTTGGTGATAGAAAAATGCCAGTAATCATCACCGCAATAGCGATAAATACAAAAATAATGAACAGAACTAACGTGATTTCGTCATCAGCATTTATGTTTGGCATTTTGACCACACCGTTGATTTGCGTTGGTAATTCCCACCGGGTGATATAACCATACCATTAATGACCACTATTTCGTGGACTTGTTGAAAGCAGCTGAGACCTGTGGCGCGGGCAAGGTGTTAAGGCAAGGAAATCGCACAAACCCGTGAAGATCTGCACAAGTACTTTGATAGAAAGTTTATGTGGCTGATCACAACCTATTGTGGCAGCTTGTTCACGCTCTTAGGCTTCTTCGCTAAATACCTACTAGACAGCTACGCCAAATAGACAGCCCCCTAAACCACCGCACTCAAACAAGTCGCCGCGCGCTCACTCAGCACGACCTCTACCGCTAACTGCGCCCGCGTAAGCCCCACAAACAGCTTGCGCTTGGTCCCTTCATCCAGCTCTTCAAAATCCACTTCCGTCAATACGATCCCGGCGGCGCTTTGTCCTTTAAAGCGATAGACAGATTCCACCAACAAATCACCGTCTGTCCAAACCGCATCTCCAGCATTGGTGTATTTGCCTGTCGGGCGTCGTAAGCTGAACTGCCCAAGCGCTGGTGTTTGTACGAGCAAGGCTTTGGCTAAGCCGCGCCAGCTAATCACGGCGACGTCACTTAAGGCAATACCGCGGGTCACCAGCGCCTGCACGGCACGCTCAGTTTCGCGTAGCAGTGCTTTGTCAGAGTTATAGGTATAAAAGTTCGGCAGCTCGCCTTCATAGGCCGCGCGGGCATCGATCGGCGGTTCGGTCAGTGCGAGTGCATTGATCACTGAGCACACCGCACGTGGGGTACGGAAGTTATCGCGGCAATTGACGACCACTACGTCAGAGAGATCGAACTCGTCACGCGCATATAGGCGCTGCGCTTCGTCTTCAAGCAAATAGATACGACCGTCGTCCGCCAACTGTGGGAGGAGGGCAGCCACCCAGGCCGGGTCAAAATCCTGCCCTTCGTCAATTACCAATAGTTGGTAACGCCCCTGCATCTCGGTATGTTGCTCAACCGCCTCGCAGTAATGCTGCGTGAGCTGGGCATAGGTGTCTTGCGCCGCAAAGTCTGGCTCACCCACAGAGTGTCGATAGTATTCAACACAAAGTTCATGAAAACTCGCGACCTTAGCTTTGGGTGGAGCAATCCGCCCGATATGGTCTGCCAGGCTACGGTTGTAGCAAACATAGAGACTGCGCAGCCCACTGGCGGCGGCATCTTGCAGCAAGCGCAGGGCGAGTTGGGTTTTGCCAGATCCCGCTGTGGCTTGTACGCGGATGACACCAGACGGCGTCGTGATCCTGGGTACCCAAGTCGCCAACCCATCGGCTAAGCGCAGCGTCGTGTCACGGACTTGGGCGCCCAACGCACGCAGATCTAAGGTGACATTGAATTCATTACACAGGAACTGGCGCAGCGCCTGCACACTGCTCTGTGTCTGCGCTGATCCGGCAGGTGGAGCCCCTTGGGCCAAGAACTCCAACACATACGAGCCAAGCTGCTCAAAGCGGGTGGCATCAATAATGCGTTCCGGTGGCAGGCTCACCACCTGTTGCGTACCCAAGACGTAATCCGGCAGCACCAAGCAGTTGGTCACAAAGGTATAGAGCCCCGCCTGTTGCAAGCGATGCACCATCGCCGCAAACTGCACCCGCGTTTGCCGCCCCACGTTGCTTGCACCATCGGCATAGAGCTTAAAGATCTCTCCATTGGTGAGCGAGACCGCTCCGGCTTTGATTTCCATTAACAGCACATTGCCGGTTGGGCCCAACACGACGATATCGATCTCGCCATGGCGATCTCGACCCTCGTGCAGAGAATGCCACGACACACTATGAAAGACCTCGTAGCCCTCGGATAACGAAGACTGCAAACGCCACAACACATCGAGCTCGCGATGCAAACCGCCAGACGGCGTAAGAGGGGGAAGGGCGGGGCTTAACAGCGCCATAAAGGGCTCCAACAGGAAAGGACTTTTATAACCTATTGCGATCTCTACCTAGGCCTTTGTGCGTAGCATAGCGAGTTCTTATTCACACAACAGAGGACTGCACACAATGCAATTCATGCCAC
>CAIUZV010000099.1 GCA_903903735.1 uncultured beta proteobacterium
AAACCCGGTCCGCACGTGATGGTCCAAGCCCTCACTCACGGAAACGAGATTTGTGGCGCAATCGTGGTTGATTGGTTCATGCGGCAAAATATACGCCCCAACGCGGGACGACTCACAATTGCGTTCGCCAACATGCTGGCCTTTGCCAACTGGGATCCGTTAAATCCTAGCAAAAGTCGTTTTGTAGACGAAGATTACAACCGTGTATGGGGTGATGACGTCCTACTGGGTAGTCGTGATTCCGCAGAGTTACGACGCGCCCGCCTCTTGCGTCCTTTTGTAGATAGCTGCGATTACCTGCTGGACATTCACTCGATGTCAGAGCCCTGCGCCCCCATTATGGTGTGCGGTGCAGCCGGACAAGGTGGGGAGAAAAGCGCCGCACTTTCTAAGCTGCTTGGGCTACCAGAGAACCTGCTTATCGACACTGGACACCCTGCTGGACTACGCATGATTGAGCGTGGCGGCTTCGGCAAGCCCAATGACCCGCGCACGGGTCTGCTCATTGAGTGCGGTCAGCATTGGGAGAAGTCATCCGTTGATGTGGCCAACGACTCACTCTTACTGTTTCTCAAACATTTCGGTGTGATCGATGCGGCTTTCGCGCAAGCGCACTTGCGGCAACCGCTACCGGCTAGACAGCGCATCATCCGTGTGACAGAGGCCGTTGTCGCCAAATCCACAGCCTTCGCCTTTAATAAGGCCTACACGGGCTTGGAAGTGATCGCAAAGAAAGGGGATTTGATTGCTACAGACGGCGAGCAACGTATTGTCGCCCCCTACGATGACACCGTGCTTGTGATGCCGTCAACGTCCAACGTACGTGTGGGAGCAACCACAGTACGTTTTGGACGTTTCGAAGACTAAGTCCACCGTCTTATTGCTGAACGGTGATCTTACGATCACGAATGATTTTGCCCCAGGTGTCCGATTCCTTAGCAATGTATTTTGCTAAGTCGTCTCGCGAGCCTGGTGTCAGGGTCAAGCCTTTTTCAAGCAGCTCTTTTGACGTGACTGGGTCGGTGATGACTTTAATCAGTTCCTGATTCCAACGCTCGAGTATCGCGGGGGGTGTCTTGGCCGAAGCAATAAAGGCATACCAATTATCCGCATCAAAGCCTGGATAACCGGACTCAGCGATTGTTGGAATCTCAGGGAATAACTCTGCGCGCTTTGCGCTAGTCACTGCGATGGGAATTAACTTACCCGAGCGGATATGTGCGACCGATGAAGGCAGCGCTGAGTAATACACCGTGACACGATTACCAATCACATCGACCGTTGCCGCGCCACCGCCTTTGTAGGGCACATGAATGATATCAATGCCCGCACGCTGATTAAACAACTCGCCTTGCAGATGCGAGGCCGAGCCAGAACCCGTCGATGCGAACGTCAACTTGCCTGGTTCTTTTTTGGCAAGATCCACCAAGTCCTTTAGACTCTTGATTCCGGATTCAGGTGACACCAATAGAACATTCGGAAAACTACCGCCCATTGCAAGCGGTGCGATGTCCTTGACGGGGTCGTAAGGAATTTTCATCAAGTGAGAAGCGATCGACAGCGGACCGATCGAACCGAGCATAATTACCGAGCCATCAGCGGGGCCGGTCACAACGGTGTTCGTTGCGATATTGCCCCCCGCTCCGGGCTTATTGTCCACAACGACTTTAATGCCGAGATTCTCTGACAACTTTTTACCGATCACGCGCGCGGCGATGTCATTCGCACCGCCTGGAGGGAATCCCACATAGAGCGTCAAGCCTTTCGAGGGCGGGAACTCCTGCGCAGTAACTTGCGTTGCCATGCAACCTAGTGAAACAGCCGTCGCTGTCAGTACGGCAAGAAAAGTTTTTTTCATGTTTTATTCCAGTTCAAAGGTATCGCTATCGAATTTCTGGCATCTTAGCGCCAATATGAGGTTTATTTCTAGTCTCTGCGAGTTCGCACTGCCGCTGTCGTTCCCGTGCCGTGTTTTTTTGCTCAGGGGTTGTCCGATCAAAACATCTTGGACAACTGACGCCGAGTTCAAATTTATCAGACTCGACAGCGCTCAGGGGAAATGGCTGACGACAACACCGGCACAGACGGCTTTCACCCCGCTCAAGGCCGTGTGTCACGGCCACGCGCTCATCAAAGACAAAGCACTCGCCACGCCAGAGACTTTGCTCGGGCGAGACAGTCTCAAGGTATTTCAGAATCCCGCCCTCTAGATGGTAGACCTCGTCATACCCCTTGGCGCGCATCATTGCCGTCGATTTTTCACAACGGATACCGCCGGTACAAAACATGGCAACTTTTGGTCGTTTGCCGTCTACCGCCTTCAATACGTCCGCTTCATTCACCCAGGCGGGTAATTGAGAGAAGGTCTGTACTTTGGGATCGATCGCTCGTTCGAACGTACCAAGCTCGACCTCATAATCGTTGCGTGTATCAATTAACACCACAGCCGGATCGCTAATCAACGCATTCCAATCTTCTGGCTTCACGTAAGTTCCAGCCATGGTGCTTGGACTCACCTCAGGTACCCCAGACGTCACAATTTCTTTTTTCAGTCGAACGCGCATGCGTCGAAATGGGGGTAACGCTGACCAAGACTCCTTGGGTTGCAAGTCTGCAAACTTTGGGTCTGCTCGCAAATACGCGATGACAGCTCGGATCGCGGCCTCAGGACCAGCAATCGTACTGTTAATGCCCTCGCGCGCCAGCAAAATCAGCCCTTTAACACCCTGCTGCTCACAGAATGCCAGTAGTGGACCCTTGCGGGATTCAACATCCGGCAACTCGACAAATTTATAAAAGGCGACAGTCAGAAATTTGTGTGGATTCATCCCCTAATTTTAAGCCTGCCTGCGCTAAGAGTGCGTTAACATTTACACACAGACGCTAAAACACGGAGACATACATGCATTTCATAACAAAATGGATCGGAATCGCGGCACTTGTTTGCTCAAGCAGTGTGATGGCGCAGGCCTATCCGAACAAGCCCATCACCCTTGTCATCCCTTTTGCCGCCGGTAGCGGCACGGACTTTGTCGCTCGCACCGTTGCCCAAAAACTTTCTGAGCGTCTTAAGCAGCCTGTGGTGGTGGACAACAAGGCTGGTGCAAGCGCGCAAATCGCCGCACAGTTTGTCGCCAAGGCTGCACCGGATGGTTACACGCTGTTCATGACGACCAATACATCGCACTCGGCGAACCCGTGGATGTTCAAAACGCTGAACTACGATCCCATCAAGGATTTCACACCTATCGTGCGCGTAGGCGAGCTCCCCTTTGCACTCGCGATCAATCCAAAAATCCCAGCTAAAACCTTGCAAGAGTTTATCGACTATGCAAAGAAAACTCCTGGCAAGCTGGCCTATGCCACGCCCAACAGTACTTCCTTGGTTGCGATGGAAACTATCAAAAATATCGCTGGCCTAGATATTGTTGCCGTTCCTTATAAAGCCAGCCCACAAGCAATGACCGACCTCATCGCGG
>CAIUZV010000100.1 GCA_903903735.1 uncultured beta proteobacterium
AGGTCGCAGCATTCTGGCTGATATTAGCTTCAAGGTGTCAGCCGGCGAATTTGTATACGTCGCAGGCCCGTCTGGCGCCGGAAAATCTACGCTTCTCAAACTAATTGGTGGCCTGGAACCCCCTTCCAGGGGCTCAATTCAGGTTAACGGCCAGCGTTTAGAGAATTTGTCAGCACGGGCCAGGCCCTATTTGAGACGCGCCGTCGGTGTCATTTTGCAAGATACACGGCTGTTATATGACCGCAGCGTGATTGATAACGTGTTGCTGCCCTTGGCGGTAACCGGTTTGGCGGCTGACGTTTCGCGTGCCCGCGCCCGGGCAGCATTAGAAAAAGTGGGCTTATCGGCCAAAGAAAGTGCCTCCCCAATCGAACTGTCGGGCGGGGAGCAGCAAAGATTGGCCATTGCGCGAGCAATCGTCAATCGCCCCGCGATTCTGATCGCAGACGAACCGACCGCGAGTTTAGACCGCGAAACGGCGCGTCGAATCATGTCTGTTTTTAAAGACTTCAATCGGGTGGGGGTCACCACGCTCATTGCGTCTCATGACGACGAACTGATGGCCGAATATGCCACGCGAGCGTTCAAAATTGATCCGGGCCGATTCGCCGACTCAGCCCAGAAGCAAGTGCCCACTCACAAAAATGTCGTTTTAAATCAATTCTCTGAGAGAAACGAACCCTCACTTGGGGGCGATCGTTAATGAAAAGCCTGCTACGCCAGCACCGCTATGCTCTAGCGGTTACCTTACGTCGGTTGATCTCCCAGCCAATTTCCTCACTGACTAACCTCCTTGTCATCGCACTCGCGCTCTCATTGCCTTTGCTGGGTGCATCACTGCTGGTGTCCATCGAGCCTGTCGCACGGCAGGTATCCGTCACGCCTGAACTGACTATTTTTCTCAAAACGGATGCGGCGAGCACTGCCGCAGAGCAACTCGCTAAACGCATTCGCTCTGAACACGCGCACCAAGTGTCCGGCGTGCGCATCATCCCTAAAGACCGCGCCCTGAAGGATCTGCGTGAAAACCCCGCTTGGGAGCAAGCACTCAAGGTTCTTCCCAACAACCCGCTCCCCGATGCCGTCGTCGTCGCCTTCACCCCCGGCGAGGATCTCGCTACGCGCGCAAACGAATTAGCGCGCGTGTGGCGGTCTTGGCCCAATGTCGATCTCGTTCAGTTAGACAGCGCTTGGGTGCAACGCCTAGAGGCCTTATTGCGCTTTGGTAAAGTTGGTCTGTTGTTGCTGGCACTTAGTGTCATGTTGGTCGTCCTTGCAACCGTCTTCAATACCGTGCGCATGCAAGCGCTTTCACAGCGCGAAGAAATTGGTGTTGCGCGGCTGGTGGGCGCCACGGAAGGCTTTGTTCGCCGACCTTTTTTATATCTTGGGGGCCTGACTTGCACACTCGCGGCCCTGATTAGTATCGGCATTGCGCGAGGCGCTCTCATGCCGCTCAACGATGCGCTAGCCTCCTTGGCGCGCAGCTACGACGCAGAGTTTGCGCTTGCCTTGCCATCCCTCCCAGTGCTTTGCATTGCTGTCCTAGCCGTCGCCTGCTTAGGCGCCCTATCGGCGCGCTGGTCTGTCGAACGAAACACCCGCTTTTAATCGCCACGACTGAACATGCGCATCGCCCCGCGACTCATAGCATGGCAGCGTGTGCACGGTCGACATGGCTTGCCATGGCAACAGACGCGCGATCCCTACCGCGTTTGGCTGTCCGAAATCATGCTGCAACAGACTCAAGTTGCGGCTGTTATGGATTACTACGCGCGTTTCCTGAAAGCATTTCCCAATGTAAAGAAACTTGCCCAGGCTAAAACACCCGAGGTGATGGCGCAATGGGCCGGCCTGGGGTACTACGCCCGCGCCCGCAATCTGCATGCCTGCGCGCAGCGCGTGGTCAGTGACTGGGCTGGAAGCTTTCCAACCACCGCTCAAGAGTTAGTCACACTTCCAGGCATCGGTCCGTCTACCGCGGCGGCAATCGCCGCGTTTTGTTTTGGTGAACGTGCGGCGATCTTGGACGGAAATGTAAAACGCGTCTTTGCACGACATGGAGGGATCGAAGGTGACCCCAGCACTCGGGCTGTCGAGCAACAACTTTGGGTCATGGCACGCGAGCAATTACCTTCTGCACGCGCCTGTAACGAAGACGCAAATGCGATGGCCACTTACACACAAGGCTTGATGGATCTGGGCGCGACACTTTGCACGCGCAGTCGGCCGCGTTGTCAGGATTGCCCAATCCATTCCGACTGCAGGGCTCGTCAAGAGGGTCGAACCGATGAATTACCTTCCGCACGGACTCGCAAGATCCTACCTGAGCGCAGCGTCGCGATCGTGCTTGCGCATCGACCGGGTCACATTCTGCTCGAGCAGCGACCAGATACCGGAATTTGGGGAGGCCTGTGGAGTCTGCCAGAGCTTAGTGCTGACGCATCGAGCACGGATTTCTGCACATCACTAGGCCTACACGTCACCAAGACGGAGCAACTTCCGGCTTTTTTACATGTTTTTACACACTATCGCCTAACGATTACACCAGTGATCGTACGCACGACAGCACCCAAGTCTTCTGCAACTGAACAATGCTTGAGCAAGCCCACACTGCATTGGATCAAAATAAGTGCAATAGACAGCAAAGGATTGCCCGCACCCATTCGCAAGCTATTGGTTGGCTTAATTAGCGACAATGTGCTCAGATAAAACTGCGTTGCTCGTCGTCTTGCGTCGAACGATACTTGCTAATACTCATCAGAATGCCGCAGGCGATTCCAATCGTGAGCAAGGCCGTCCCACCATAGCTCAAAAATGGCAGCGGTACGCCTACAACGGGCAAGATGCCGATCACCATACCTATGTTTACAAACACATAGACGAACAGCACCATGGTGAGTGCGCCGGCAAGCAAGCGACTAGCGTGCGTGGCTGCTCCAACAGCTATCGATAAGCCCCGCGCAATTAAGACGAGATACAACACCAACAGCGTGACGCCACCGTACAAGCCAAATTCTTCTGCAAAGACAGCGAAAATAAAATCTGTCGTCCGCTCGGGAATGAAATCGAGTTGGCTTTGCGTACCAGCCATATAGCCTTTGCCGTAAACGCCACCCGACCCAACAGCGATCGTCGACTGGATGATGTGAAAGCCCTTGCCTAGCGGGTCAGTCGTCGGGTCAAGCAACGTGCAAACGCGATGCTTTTGATAGTCGTGAAAGCCGATCCAAGTCGTCTCCGGCTGACACAACTCTTCTTGATAGGCCACAACACCAGCAATGCCAACCACGCCAGTGATCAGCAACGGCACAAGCAACTTGAAGGACAAACCAGCGAAATACATCACGCAAAAACCAGCGCCAAAAACAAGCAAGGCGGTTCCAAGGTCGGGCTGCTTCACAATCAACAGAAATGGAACGGCCAGCAATGTGCTGGCAACAAAAAAATCAACCACTTTTACGGAGCCTTCTCGCGATTGGAAATACCACGCCAAAATCAGCGGTGCGGCAATCTTCATAATTTCGGATGGTTGTATCCGCGTAAAGCCCACATTCAGCCAGCGCGTCGCGCCTTTGCTGGTATCACCGAAAAACATCACGCCGAGCAAGAGCAACACGCCTAAAACATAAATCGGCACAGCTAGCCGAATGATGATGTGTGGGGGGATCATCGCAACGATCCACATCGCGGCAAGTGCCACCGCAAAATTACGAACTTGATCAGCGAAACGCCAGTCTGTTCCACCGACCGCAGAGTGCATCACTACAAGCCCCGCACTCGCCAATAAAAACAATATGACCATCAAGGGCCAATCGATTGCCGTGACAGCGCGCACACAAAATCTAAACAGCATTTTCATTGCGCACCTCGTGGCGAAGGTACGTTGCCTAGTGCCGCAGGCCCTGTCTTTTGATCACGTAACAACCAGGCGTCAAACACCTTGCGTGCAATCGGCGCGGCAATACTTCCCCCCCAACCCGCGTTCTCAACGAGCACCGCTACTGCGATCTTTGGCTGTTTAGCTGGCGCATAGGCCATAAACAACGCATGGTCTCGCAGTCGCTCATCGATTGCTGAGCTCTGATACTTTGCGCCGCGCAGGCTATAGACTTGGGCTGTACCAGTCTTGCCCGCTGTTTGATAGGGTGCGCCAGCAAACGCTTGGCTTGCCGTACCCGACAGCGTGACATCCACCAGTGCACGTCTGATCACATCCAAATTTTCGCGCTTAAGCTCAATCGTATGTGTGGTTTCGGGTTCAACCACCGTTTGCTCACCTGACAGAGAGTCTCGCATCGAACGTAGCAAGTGCGGCTTCATGTACGCGCCATCATTCGCCAGAACAGCTGTGGCTTGGGCGAGTTGCATCAATGTGAAAGCGTTGTACCCCTGTCCGACTGCTACCGAAACCGTTTCACCGGCATACCATCGTTGCTGATCACGCGTTTTATAGGCGGCACGTTTCCACTCTATCGAAGGCAACACGCCTCGGCGTTCTCCTTCGATATCTACCCCAGTTAGCTGACCAAAACCAAACGGTTTCATAAAATCGTGCAAAGCATTGACGCCGATCTCTGGACCCAAGGAATAAAAATACGTGTCGGATGACACCACCAACGCGTGGTGCATATCGATTGAGCCAAATGCTGTTGACCCTGCATTTCTAAAGCGTTGACCTGCGAACTCAAAGAACCCAGGATCGTCTATTCGCTCATTTGCGCGTCGTTTTTTGAGCTCCAGTGCAGCGAGCGCCACAAAGGGCTTATAGGTCGAACCAACAGGATAGGTTCCATAGACGGGCCGATTAATCAGGGGATGATCCGGAGATTCGTTCAGACGTCGCCAACTTTCAACATCGATTCCGTCTACAAATAAATTAGGATCGAACGAAGGTTGCGATACGAACGCCAGAATCTCTCCGGTAGCGGGCTCGATCGCCACAAGAGCACCACGCATATTTTTAAACGCTTCTTCAGCGATACGTTGAAGCCCCATGTCGAGCGATAGCGTCAAATTGGCGCCCGGCATCGGGTCTAATTTGCGCAGCACACGGACAGGTCGTCCGCGCGCGGTGATTTCCAGTTCTTCTAAACCCGTCTTGCCGTGCAGCAGTGTCTCGTAGGTTTTTTCGATGCCCTTCTTGCCAATAATATCGGTGCCACGATAATTGCCAAGCTCATTTCTTTGTTCTAGCCCAAGCAAATCAGACTCGGATATACGACCAACATAACCAACCACATGTGCAGCGGCCTGTCCTTGTGGATACTCGCGTACCCAGCGCGCTCTGAGCTCAACACCCGGAAAGCGCATCGAGTGCGCCGAGAACCACGCTGCCTCTGTCTCATTTAAATTATTACGCAACACAACACCCGCGTACCGACCACTTTCAGCGACTCTACGCTTAAAGCGCCGCTGATCAGCCGGCCCAACATAAACAACTGGCGTTAATTTACTCAAGAGCTGGTCAATATTGCCTGCCTTGGCGGGCACGACCTCGAGCGTGAAGCTCAATACGTTTCGTGCAAGCACCTCGCCATTACGATCCAGAATGTCTCCGCGACGCGGAGGGATCGGAACAACCGCCATGCGATTGTTGTCCGCTCGTGCGGACAGGCTGTCATGGCGCTCGACTTGTAGCACCCAAAATCGCATGACGAGGACCGCGAAACAGACGACCGCAAACAGTCCGGCGATGACGGCTCTAAGCACAAACTTGTTTTTTTGAAGCTGGTCGGTTTTTTTAAAATCAAACATACGGGCCAGGCTTTAACCAATCCCTGTGCCAGCATCGTCCATTCGATGCTGAGGCAACAGTAATAACCAACCAACAAGCGGCCAACAGGCAATCGTTAGCAATGCGCCCGGCAACCACGTCCACCCTGGCCACGCACTCACTAGAAAGGCCCCCAACAAGACCGTGACAAACTTGACCCCAACAAATAGTGGGATCAAATGCATCGCCTGCCTCAGTAAATCAAAACGCATCAGCCGACGATGCAACAATTGCGTCCCGTAAACCACCAAGACATACAGCAGTGCCTGCAAGCCAAGTGGGCCCGCATCATGCACATCCATTGTTAAGCCGAAACAGAATGCTGCAATCATCCCCATGCGGCGCGGTTCATGGAAGGACCAAAAAGCGATCACCACGAGCAGGATGTCGGGCGTAACGATCCAGTTTCGCCAAGGCAACAAGGACAATAACCAAACACAGACGGTTGTGGCCCAGATGTAACGCCAACCCATCGCCGCCTCAAGAGAGTGCGGCTGCAAGTTTCGCGCTTGCGACAACGAAATTCCGAGTGAATGCTTTGCCATCGACGCTTCCCCCTTATTTTCCGGTTGTTGGCGCACGGACTGGCTGCGGTCCCGGCGGAGCAACACTTGGGGTCAGCAACGCCTGCTCGGCTTCGAGTGAAACCTGCAAGACAAGAAAATGTCGGTTGCGCTCGGGATGCGAAAGAGGTTTGGCTTCCGCGCGCGCAAAGCCCGAGGCCGGACTGCGCTCAACGCGATCGATTCGGCCAACGAATAACCCCGGCGGGAAAACCCCTCCGACTCCGCTTGTCACGAGAGTATCCCCATCTTTGATATCTGCATCAGACGAGAAATAGCGCACTTCAACTTTGCCTGGCGATCCCGAACCGAAGGCTATCAAACGTAGGCCGTTTCGCAAAACCTGCACGGGTATCGACACCGCCTCATCGGTAAGCATCGCAGCCTCGGAGGTCATTGCCGTCACACGCGTAATCTGACCGACCACCCCGCTTTCATCGATGACCGGCATACCCGGCGCAATGCCAGCGCGACTCCCTTTGTTAAACACAATTCGCCGCACAAAGGTGCTCGATGGCTCGTAAAGCACTTCTACAACCACCGCAGGGCGATCGGCGGCTTTTTCCAGAACACCCAATAGACGCCGAAGCTGCTCATTTTCGGCGGTGAGCAAGGCGGCGCGGGTTGTCACTTGTGCCATTTCGATGCGCTGACGCTGGAGGGCCTCGTTCTCTGTCTTAATCAAGGAGGCCGCATTCAACCAGCCATCAAACGCATTCAATGCATCTTTAGGAAGCATCACCAGCCGCTGAAATGGATAAACGGCCGTCGCAATTGTCTGACGAATAGGATTCGAGGACTTCCATAGCGCGTCAGTGAACAACAACGCCACTGCAAGGAGCAGGAGGAATGTCAGCGTAACTTCGGCGGCGGTGCCATGCCGAAAAAGTCTTAGGGTGACGTGTCGTTGCATGAAAACTCAATACAAAATGACCCGGTCCCAAAACATTCAAGTCCAGACTTGCTGGACTTGAAGCGCAGAAGGTCCGAGGCAACTAGTCGTTAATAAATATCGCGCCTAGTTTTTCCAGATGCTCAAGGGCGTCACCGCATCCGCGCACCACGCAAGTGAGTGGATCATCAGCGACGATCACGGGCAAACCGGTTTCCTCTTGCAGCAAACGATCGAGATCACGCAGCAAGGCGCCGCCACCGGTCAGGGAAATTCCCTTGTCGGTAATGTCGGCTCCGAGTTCAGGCGGAGTTTGCTCCAGCGCGATCTTGACTGCGGACACAATCTGATTCAGCGGGTCGGTGAGCGACTCAAGGATCTCATTGGAGGACACGGTAAAGCTGCGTGGCACGCCCTCTGCAAGGTTGCGACCTTTGACTTCGATTTCGCGTACTTCAGAGCCGGGGAAAGCTGATCCGATTTCTTTCTTGATCAGCTCAGCCGTTGGTTCACCAATCAGCATGCCGTAGTTACGACGAATGTAATTGACGATTGCTTCGTCGAACTTGTCGCCGCCTACGCGCACAGAGCCTTTGTAAACCATGCCGCCTAAGGAAATCACGGCCACTTCAGTCGTGCCACCACCAATATCGACCACCATCGAACCGCTTGCGTCAGAGACGTTTAGGCCGGCACCAATCGCAGCGGCCATCGGCTCTTCAATCAGGTATACCTGGCTTGCGCCTGCGCCGAGCGCCGACTCGCGGATCGCACGACGTTCGACCTGCGTCGAACCGCACGGGACGCAAACAATAATACGGGGACTCGGCGCGAACATATTGCGCGGGTGCACCATGCGAATGAACTGCTTGAGCATCTGCTCAGTGACGGTGAAATCGGCAATCACACCGTCTTTCATGGGGCGAATGGCTTCGATATTGCCTGGAACGCGTCCGAGCATCTGTTTTGCCTCGCGACCAACCGCTTGTATGATTTTTTTACCTCCGGGGCCGCCATCATGGCGAATGGCCACGACAGAAGGCTCATCGAGCACAATGCCCTTGCCCCGAACATAAATCAGCGTGTTGGCCGTCCCGAGGTCGATCGCCATATCGCTGGAAAAATAACTACGAAGGAATCCGAACATGAGTGTCTAGCCAAAAAAATTGACGCGCGCAACGCGCAGCGATTGACCTTCTATCATAACTTATAATTCTTTAAGTAACGGCAAAATATGCCTCTCGTATAGCACTAAACCAAGGGGTAACCCCCCTGAAATGGATCAACCCCCGCCCATGGCTCTCACTGACCAAGAAGTCGTCCGTATCGCCCGCCTGGCAAGGCTGCACCTGACCGAAGCACAGCAAGCGCAGGCCAAAACGGACCTAAACAAGATTCTAGGCATCATTCAAACCTTACAAGCAGTGGATACGACTGGCGTAGAGCCTTTGGCGCACCCCCTGTCGACGATCACAGACGTCTCCCTGCGTCTGCGCGAGGACCAAGTGACCGAGATATCCTCAGTGGAGCGCCGGGCTGCGCTCATGGCAAACGCCCCCGGCTCGGCTCAGGGCTTATTTCTGGTTCCGAAGGTCATTGAATAAGATGTCGAACACCCTGCTCCAGTTCAACTCCCTAGCGCAGCTAGGTCAGGCGCTGTCTGCCCGCAAGCTTAGCGCCACCGAGCTTGCACAAGACTGCCTTAAACAGATCCAAGAACAAGCAGCACTCAACGCTTTTGTCGACGTCGACGCCGAGCTCACGCTGGCTCAAGCTCGCACAGCGGACGCCGCCATTGCAGCAGGTACTGCGGGGCCCTTAACCGGGATACCCATTGCACACAAAGACCTGTTTGTGACCGAAGGCTGGCGCAGCACAGCCGGCAGCAACATGCTTAAGAATTACATCAGCCCCTTTGATGCGACAGTGGTACGCAAGCTGCGCGAAGCCGGCTGCGTCAGCCTGGGCAAACTCAATTGCGATGAATTCGCAATGGGCTCGGGCAACGAGCACTCTGCCTTTGGACCCGCTCGTAATCCCTGGGATCTGAGCGCTGTGCCCGGCGGCTCCTCGGGCGCCTCAGCCGCTGCCGTGGCAGCCAAGCTTGTGATGGCAACAACGGGCACAGACACGGGCGGCTCAGTCAGGCAGCCCGCTGCATTGTGCGGCGTCAGCGGGATC
Source organism: uncultured beta proteobacterium (assembly GCA_903903735.1). Taxonomy (GTDB): domain Bacteria; phylum Pseudomonadota; class Gammaproteobacteria; order Burkholderiales; family Burkholderiaceae_B; genus Zwartia. The sequence continues at coordinate 9,413 of CAIUZV010000100.1, forward strand.
AAGCCCACCTATGGCGCCGTTTCACGTTACGGCATGATTGCCTACGGGTCCAGTCTAGATCAAGCAGGTCCTCTTGCCGCAAATGCGGCCGACCTCGTCGAACTCCTCGACACGATGAGTGGTTTTGATCCCCGCGATGCGACAAGCGCCGAACAATGCCACGGCGTTGCCAATGCACCGGGACGCATCCGCGGCGCATATCAATCCACCAATGCGCACTATGCCGCGCAAGGCGCACAACCGCTGAAAGGCCTGCGTATTGGTGTGCCGCGCGAATATTTCGGCGACGGCCTCAATAACGAAGTCGCGCAAGCCGTCGAAGCTGCGATCGCGCAATTTGAAGCGCTCGGTGCCACGCGCGTCGACATATCTTTGCCCCGCACACAGCTTTCAATCCCTGCCTACTACGTGATTGCGCCGGCAGAGGCCTCAAGCAATCTATCGCGCTATGACGGCGTGCGTTACGGACACCGCAGCGAGAGCTACACCGACCTCGCTGATATGACGGCACGTTCGCGCGCCGAAGGCTTTGGTCCAGAAGTACAGCGCCGTATTTTGATCGGCACGTATGTACTGTCGCATGGGTACTACGACGCCTACTACTTGCAGGCGCAGCGCCTGCGCCGCATGATTGCCGATGATTTTCAATCCGCGCTGACCACACAATGCGACGTCATCATGGGTCCAGTCACGCCCACCGTCGCTGCACCGGTTGGGCACAGCCAAGATGATCCAACCGCGGACTGGTTGGCCGATGTCTACACGCTAGGTCTAAATTTGGCAGGTCTGCCCGGCATGTCGATTCCCTGCGGTTTTGGTCGTGGCGCCGCGGGGCTGCAACTTCCCGTCGGCCTGCAAATCATTGGCAACTATTTTGATGAAGGGCGACTGCTTGCGATCGCACACCAATATCAGCAAATAACCGACTGGCATCAACGCATTGCGGGGCAAGCATAATGGCATGGGAAATCGTCATCGGACTCGAAACGCACACACAGCTTTCGACCCAGACCAAAATTTTTTCCGGTAGCAGTACCCAGTACGGTGCGCTACCCAACACGCAAGCCAACGAAGTCGATCTCGCACTGCCTGGCTCACTGCCGGTCATGAATCGCGCCGCAGTGGATCGGGCCATACGCTTTGGCTTGGCAGTCGGTGCAACCGTCGCACCACGCTCAATCTTTGCGCGGAAAAATTACTTCTATCCTGATTCGCCAAAGAACTATCAAATTAGTCAGTTTGAAATCCCTGTTGTACTGGGCGGATCACTTAGTTTTTTTGTTGGCGATACTGAAAAAACCGTCAATCTGACACGCGCGCATTTAGAAGAAGATGCTGGTAAGTCTCTACACGACAACTTTGTGGGGCCTCACGGCGAATCCTCGACTGGCATCGACCTAAACCGTGCCGGCACGCCATTGCTAGAGATCGTTTCCGAGCCTGAGATGCGCTCAGCGGCGGAAGCCGTTGCGTATGCCAAAGCCTTGCACAGCTTAGTGATGTGGCTAGGCATTTGCGATGGCAATATGCAAGAGGGGTCCTTTCGTATTGACGCCAACGTCTCCGTGCGTCCAGAAGGTCAAACAGAACTCGGCACACGCTGTGAAATTAAAAACGTAAACTCCTTTCGTTTTCTCGAACGCGCGATTCAATATGAAGTACGTCGTCAAATCGAACTAATCGAAGACGGCGGCAGAGTCGTTCAAGAGACCCGACTTTACGATTCAGACCGCGACGAAACACGCAGTATGCGCAGTAAAGAAGATGCGCACGACTATCGCTACTTTCCAGACCCTGACCTCCCTCCGCTCGTCATCGCCCAAAGCTGGATTGAGGAAGTTCGTCAATCGATGCCAGAACTCCCAAGCGACTTGCGCGACCGTTTCGTCAACGAATATGGCCTCGCCGCCGTCGATGCCGCACAACTCACGAGCAGCCGAGAACTTGCGCGCTACTTTGAAGAGTTGACCCAATCGCTGTCGGCTGGACAAGCCAAGCTCGCCGCAAACTGGATGATGGGCGAGGTGTCGGCCACGCTGAATCGCGAAGAAAAAACGATCACCGAGTGCCCCGTCAGCGCCCAGATGCTTGGCACACTGCTGATGCGCATTATTGACGGTACGATTTCGAACAAAATCGCTCGTGATGTATTTGCTGCGATGTGGCTCGGTGAGCACGGCGGTCAAGCCGATGCGATTATTCAAGCAAAGGGTTTGACGCAAATCAATGACACGGGTGCGATCTCAGCAATGATTGATGCGGTGCTGGCAGAACAGGCTGCAATCGTCGCTGAATATCGCGCAGGCAAACAAAAGGCGTTTAATTCGCTGGTCGGACAAATCATGAAGGCCGCCAAAGGCAAAGCGAACCCTCAGCAAGTCAACGATTTGCTCAAAGCAAAACTCGACGCCTAGTTTGCTTGTGTGATGCCGTAACGTTTCCGGTACGCCAACACGGCGTCCTGATACTGAGCAAATTCTTGATTGTTTTTTAACAACGCAAGGATGTCATCAAGCGACGCAATGCTTACAACAGGCAAACCATAACGTTGCTGGACTTCCTGCACGGCCGAATGTGGTGACAGTCCCCCATCAGGGCCCGCGCGTTCCATCCTGTCCATCGCGATAAGCACTGCGCAAGGTGTCGCCCCTGCAGCCTCGATGATTTCGACCGACTCTTTCACCGAAGTGCCCGCTGTGATGACGTCATCGATGATCACGACGCGCCCTGTAAGCGGGGCGCCCACCAACACACCGCCCTCACCATGATCCTTTGCTTCCTTGCGGTTATAGGCGAAGGGAATATCTCGTCCCACCATCGCTGGGTGCGCGGCCAGTGCTACGGACGTTGCAGTGGCTAAAGGAATACCTTTATACGCGGGTCCAAACAACATATCGAACGGTAACTTCGCATCAACAAGGGCTTGGGCATAAAATTGCGCAAGACGACCGACCGAGGCTCCCGAATCAAACAAGCCTGCATTAAAAAAGTAGGGACTCGTGCGACCGGACTTGGTCACAAAACTGCCAAACCGCAAAACGCCCTCATCAAGAGCAAATTGCACGAAAGCACGACGATCTGTACTGTTGGACATGGCATGACCCCGCGTTGATAAACTTGACTACCCGCAATTATCTCACCGTCTAGGAGCTTTTCTTTGCTGCGCATCACTTCACTCAATTTGAACGGCATCCGCTCGGCATACAACAAGGGGCTCGCAACCTGGCTCAAGCAGCATCAAGCCGATATCGTCTGCCTCCAGGAGCTTAAGGCTCACCTGGACGATATCCACGAAGATCTTAAACATCCCCATGACTACACGGGACATTTCTACGCGGCAGAGAAAAAGGGTTACAGCGGTGTGGGGATATACCTAAAGCAAGATCCCAACGCCATCATCACGGGGTTTGGCTGCCCCGAGTTCGACAGCGAGGGTCGTATTATCCGCGCCGACTGGCCAAAGCTATCCGTGATCAGCGCCTACCTTCCCTCCGGGTCAAGTGGGCCAGAGCGCCAGGAAGCGAAATTCCGCTTTCTCGATCAGTTCGGCCCCTGGATGCAAGCGCTGATGGATGATCACAAAAAGACCAAACGTGAATATGTAATTTGTGCAGATTGGAATATTGCCCATAAAGAGATCGATCTGAAAAACTGGAAATCAAATCAGAAAAACTCCGGTTTCACACCAGAAGAGCGTGCATGGGTCACTCATGTACTTGAGGAGATCGGTTTTGTAGATGTCTTCAGACAGCTCGACGAGCGAGCAGAACAATACACCTGGTGGAGTAATCGCGGACAAGCCTGGGCCAAGAACGTTGGCTGGCGTTTAGACTACCAACTCGCCACACCGGGCTTAGCGGCCAAGGCGCGCAGCGCGAGCATTTATAAAGATGAACGCTTCTCGGACCATGCGCCACTCACCATCGATTACGACTTCAGTTTGTCGTAACGCCGAACGAAGATCACGTCCGTTAGGCGTCGGTGCGTCCGTCGATCCGCTCAATATCGGCGCGGCGCCAACGCAGCAGTAGCAACCCCGGCAAAGCAATACCCACTGTCAGCAGAAAAAACGTCGGCCATCCCGCGTACAGAACCAAAGGGGGCGTGAGCGGACCTGCAAGGTAGGTGCGCCCCACCGCCGACAGGGCAGACAACAGCGCGAACTGTGTCGCAGAAAACTCACGATTGCACAGTCCCATCAGCAACGCCACAAAAGCGGCCGTCCCCATTCCGCCGCACAAGTTTTCCAACCCAACCCCTGCGGCCATGAGCCACACATTGTGGGGGCCCACGGAAATCAACCAAAACCCTAGGTTGGATACAGCCTGCAATAAGCCGAACAACAACAGTGAGCGGTACAAGCCAAGCTTGGCCATCAAGGCCCCACCTGCCAAGGCACCGACAATTGTCGCCGCCAACCCCAAGAGCTTGTTGACCGTGCCCACTTCGGTCGCCGTATATCCGGCCGCACGAATTAGGAAGGTGGTCGATAACGCGCCCGCAAAGGCATCTCCAAGTTTGTACAGGACAATCAGGAGAAGGACGGTCCATGCCTCGGGTCGTGAAAAAAACTCTTTAAAGGGCTCAACGACTGCACGCGCTAACGATCGTGGCGTCTCGGCGGGTACGGCAGGTTCTGGTGCCCAAAACGTCGCCATCGCGATGATCAGCATCAGCACTCCCATCAACACATAGGTCTGCCCCCAGCCAAGCCCTTGATCAGCCAGTATTAAGGCCAAACCACCCGATACGAGCATCGCCAGTCGATATCCCAACACGGATAGCGCCGCACCCGCACCACGCTCCTCTTTTTGCAGAACATCGCTACGATACGCATCGAACGCAATATCTTGTGTCGCGGAACAAAAAGCAACGGCTACCGCAAGTAAAGCGAGCGGCAACAAGCTCTGGCCAGGGGACATGAACCCCATCGCCATCATCCCCAATGCAAGCAATATCTGCATGATGAGCATCCAGCCACGCCTACGCCCTAAAAACGGGGGCGCGTAACGATCAATCACTGGGGCCCACAAAAATTTAAGGGTATACGCTGTTCCGACCAAGGTCAGAAAACCTATTTCTTGTAACGAGACCTGCTCGACCGTGGCCCACGCTTGCAACGTGCCGCCCGTCAACGCAAGCGGCAAACCGCTGGCAAAACCCAGAGCCAGCAAGGGCGCAACGCGTCGACGCGTGTACAGCTGTGAGGCTGGGATACCAGGTTCGCGAAGCACTTCGCTCATGATCGAGCAGCGGTAAAGCGATAAGCCGCCAGCGTACTTCGCCAGCCAGCAAAAGACTTCACTTCGCGCTCGTCGTTAAAGGTTGCGCGCTCAAGAATCGTAAAGTCGAACTTCGCTGCAAGTCGTTCGAAGTCTTTAAGGGTACACAGATGTATGTTCGGTGTGTCATACCAGTCATAGGGCATTTGTCCCGTCACAGGCATGCGTCCTCGCAAAATCGACCACCCATGTGGCCAATAACCGAAATTAGGAAAGGAGACAATTGCCTCACGCGCCACGCGCACCATTTCACGCAGAATATGCTCAGTACGATGCATCGACTGTAAGGTCTGCGACAAGACGACCGTATCAAATTGCTGGTCGTCGAACATCGCCAAACCGTCTTCGAGGTTTTGCTGAATCACCTGCACGCCACGCTGGACGCACGACAACACGCGCTCATCACTGATCTCAACACCTACACCACGAATACCTTTGGTTTGTTTGAGGTGCCCGAGCAGTGCGCCATCGCCACAGCCAAGGTCGAGCACGCTACTGTTGGGCTGAACCCATTGAGCGATTCGTACCAAATCGGCGCGTAGACTCATCTGAGAAAACTGCGGACTCACGATTGCACCTCGCGATTAATCTGCTTCAACCCCGCTGCAATCCTCGAAAAATAAGCACGCATCACACCATGGTAACGCGCATCATCGAGCAAGAAGGCATCGTGTCCATGTGGCGCATCGATTTCAGCGTAGGTTGCTGGCTGGCCATTTTGTAAGAGGGCACGAACAATTTCACGCGAGCGCGCTGGAGCAAATCGCCAATCGGTCGTAAACGATACGAGTAAAAAATCTGCTGTGGCAGGTTTTAATGCGCGAGCAAGATCTCCGCCGGTCTCACGTGCAGGATCAAAATAATCCAAGGCTCGCGTGATCAACAAATAAGTATTTGCGTCAAAGTACTTTGAAAACTTTTCACCCTGATAGCGCAGGTAAGACTCCACCTCAAACTCGACACCATATCCATAGTGATAGGCGCCTCCAGCGGCTGGTGCACGCTGTGTACGGCCAAACTTTTCTGCCATGTCGTCATCAGACAGATAGGTAATGTGTCCGACCATGCGGGCGACGGACAAGCCGTTGCGCGGCACAACCCCATGGGCGTAATAATCGCCACCATGAAACTCTGGATCAGTGATGATGGCGCGACGGGCAACCTCATTAAAAGCAATATTTTGTGCAGAGAGTCGAGGCGTACTTGCGACAACAACACAATGGGCCACGCGGTCAGGTAGCGTCATCGCCCAACTTAAGGCCTGCATTCCGCCTAACGAGCCGCCCATCACGGCGGCAAAGGTCTTCACGCCCAGACGGTCTGCGACACGCGCTTGCGCTTGCACCCAGTCTTCAACCGTCAACACGGGGAACGCGGCACCCCAAGGCTTACCCGTCTCTGGCCGGATCGACGCTGGTCCCGTTGAGCCAAAACAAGAGCCCGGATTATTGATGCCGATGACAAAAAATATATCGGTGTCGACTGGTTTGCCAGGGCCGACCATATTGTCCCACCAGCCGATGTCATCAGGATTATCGGTCGCAATCCCTGCCACATGATGTGACGCATTTAAGGCATGACAAATCAGCACGGCGTTGCTCGCCTGTGCATTGAGCGTGCCGTAGGTCTCGATCGCCAAATCGTAGGCCTCAAGCGTTTGGCCACTGACTAGTGGCAGTGGCTCCTCAAAATGCATGTACTGAGTATGGACTACCCCAACAGAGCCGTGCGCGCCGGCTTTAAGTGCATGTGGAGCGTCCTGAGTGCTGGACGTAGTTTTCATACGGACCTTCTTTAGCGGGATTTATGAGGCGCCCGCAAGCGGATCAAGCAAATCGGCGCCAACTGAGTACAAAGTTTAACATTGTCAGACACTTACTTACAAAAGAAGTGCGCATCACAGGGG
>CAIUZV010000101.1 GCA_903903735.1 uncultured beta proteobacterium
ACTCATGGCCTTTGGCATGCTGCTCATGAATCTTTCACAAGCGGCAGAAAATCATGCGGTCGCGGCGCTACGTGCAGGTGCAACGGTGCAAGAATTACAAGCCACAGCAGGCATCGCCTTTGTTTTCCGGGGCATTCCCGCAATTAATCTTTCGGGCGAAGCCATCGCAGGCGCGCTTAAAAAAGTACAAGCCCTAAAAGAAAAAAGCTGATCGTCTACCCAACGATCAGCCTGAACTGCCAACAGGCGTTGAATTACACTTTCGACAAACGCGCCACCAAGGCTTGGCCGGTTTCTTTCGTTCCCAGCTTACCGCCAACATCTTTGGTCGACTCACCCGCGGCAATGGCAGCGGCGACCGCATTCTCCAGCACCTGGGCAGCCTGTGTGAACTCAGGGCGCCCCTTGCGCTGACCAAACCAGTTCAACAACATCGCAGCAGACCACACTTGCGAAAAGGGATTGGCGATATTCTTACCCGCGATATCTGGGGCCGAGCCATGAGCAGCCTGCGCCATCGCGTAATCAACGCCCGCATTGATAGAGGCCGCCATACCCAAGCTACCCGAAAGCTCCGCCGTCAAATCAGACAAAATATCGCCGAACATATTGGTCGTCACAATGACGTCGTAACGTTCAGGCGTACGCACTACGTGCGCCATCATCGCATCCACAATAATTTCTTCGGTCTGCACCTCAGGGAACTCTTTACCAATCAACCGGCAAGAATCGAGAAACATTCCGTCCCCCAACTTCAAGACGTTTGCCTTATGTACAAACGTCACATGCTTACGTCGTGTCATCGCCAGCTCAAACGCGGCCCGAGCGATTCGCTCACAGCACTGACGTGTGATGCGTCGCAAAGAAACGACCACGTCAGACGTGATCAACATTTCGCTGCCGCCCGATTCTACGTTGCGATCTGCGTAAAAACCTTCGGTGTTTTCACGTACCACGACGAGATCAAGTGGCTTATGTACCGCGCCACTACCCGGAAATGTTTTTGCTGGGCGAATATTGGCAAAGAGATCCAAACTTTTACGAAAGAATTTCGATGGATTGATTTCACCCTTGGCTTCATCTTTAAAGTCATAGGTAGACATCGGCCCCAAGATCAACCCATCCGCGCCCTTGACCGCATCAAGTAACCCCGCATGAATCGTTGTGCCGTGTTTGATCAAACTTTCATGACCAGCGATATCGTGGTGTAGATTCAAATTGAGCTTGAATCTCTTTGAGACCAACTCAAGCGCCGCGACAGCGACAGAAACAGTTTCTCCACCTATGCCATCACCTGGCAACACGATAATCTTCATGAATAATCTCTCTTTAAAGTGAATACTACCTGTATAGCAAAGATACCTACCCTTGCCAACACGTTCAACCAAATTTCAACTGATCCGATTCGCCAATCAACTGACGCATCCGGCGCTCAAGTGCTTCGCGCGATTCAATCCCAGATTGCTTAGCCCCATCCAGATAAAACCGCCAGAACAAACTAGTCGTTTCGCTCACACGCTCCCAAATCTGCGCATTGGCGGTCTCCGTGACCGGCACATCGCGGCTAAAGTTCTGCGCCCCGACAACTTCTCCGGCGAAACTCATGTGGTCTGCCCTATCAATCTTAAGTTGGATTTTTTCTCCGACAGGCAGATGTTCATACACGAGCTCGCGCTGCGCAAGACTCACTCCCAAGCGAACCGATTCCCCATTTTTTTTAAACGTCACATATTGATCGTGGGTGCCGGTAATGCAGAAAAAAGGGATATTGACTGATTTGAGCGACTGCGCACGCTCGGCCGAGATAGCAGTCGGAGACAGCGCAATCACCGCACGAACGCGCGTATCTCGCAGTGACTGCGCACCACTCGCTTGTCCGGCAATCGACTGCGCGGTTAAGGCCCCAAACGAGTGTCCCGCCAGACCGACCCGAGACGCGTCTATGCGCGACGCAAACGCAGCCGCCCCTAGGCAATAGTCGATCACAAAGCGACAATCCGCCACGCGCAGCCCGTATTGGGGTCCAGCGATTGCTTCGTTGACGGTTGCCTGGAAGGACTTGCCTGCTGCGACAGTCCAAATCGCGTCATCGGTGACTGGGTGTGCGATGGTGACAACAACAAATCCGACCCGTCTCCAAGCCTCGCACCACGCCGCACCATTTGACACACCACTCCCTAGACCAGGAGAGTACACAATTAACCCTGCTTGGCCAGCACCCTCGGGTAAGCGGACACGCAACTTCAGGCGTCGCTTAGTCTTAGGGTCTGTCAGCAGCAAGAGATCCGGATCAACGCTCGTCGAGCCTATCGCCGGGGCTGGGCCCTGGCCTCGCGCAGGCGCACTCAACCCTGCTGCACAGACCGCCGTCCAAGCCACGCCGCCAAGTACCCGTCGACGCAAGGGGTCGATGGCAGCCAGTCTTTCTGTGTCACGCAAGCCTAAACGCATCACATCGTAATCGTTTTGAACTCGCCAGGCAGCACGATTTCAAGTACCTCAAAGTCTTCCGAGTGTTCGATTTCACGGTGACGAATATGAGGCGGCTGATGCACGCACGTACCCGCAACGAGCTTGTGCTGACCATGCCCTTCATACTCGAAAATCGCCCAACCCTTCAACACATAGACAAATTGAAAATTCAGCTCGTGTCGATGCCACTCACCCGTCGCATTACTACCCTTGCTTGCGCGAATCACATGCATCACAGCTTTGCCATCGGTCGCGTCAAAGATCCCTAGGTCGCGGTAATCAAAATACTCACGTAAGCCGTCATGTGCAAATGGTTTGTCCTTCGCGTGCTGGATACTGAATTTCATGTTGGTCTCCAAGTTAGAAAGATACGCCTGCTTCGCGCCCTACACGCTGCAAGTCTTCTAGTGTGTCCTGCGGCAAGATCAGTCCCTTCGCCCGATTCTCGAGGTCAGCCAACCGCTCCATCTCGCCCGGATAGTAAACCTGCTTGTGCCCCACCGCGAGTGGTACGTCCTTAAGCGAACGTATATACGTATCGATTCGTTGATGAAACTCTGCGATCGGCATGAACGCGGCAACGTTCAAGGCCATCATGAAATGACCCGCACCGCTGCGATTAACGGGATCGTAGGGGCCATGCACCGTATCCAAAAACTGACTGCCAGACAACACGCCCGATAACAAGTCAACCATGGTGCCCATCACGTAGCCTTTGTGACCCGCCATGGGCAAAATGAACCCCGCCAGAGCCTCCTGAGGATCTGTGGTCGGACGGCCCTGCGCATCGACCGCCCAATGATCCGGAATAGGCTCGCGGCGCTTGTTGGCCAAATAAATTTTGCCGCGCGCGACGCCTGAGTTCGCCATATCCATCACAACCGGGCCGTAGGTCCCTCCCGGGACCGCAATCGACCATGGGTTAGTCCCGATCTTCTTTTTTAAGCCACCCCACGGAGCCATGTTGGGTCCCGCATTACTCATCAACATCATGATGCAGTTTTGCTCTGCAGCAATGCGCGTGTAATACATACAGGTGCCAAAATGATTCGAGTTGCGAATCGAGACAACCCCAACCCCATGATTGCGAGCGCGCTTAACCGCTTCATCTACCGCGCGTCGCGTCACCACTTGCCCAACCCCATCATGCCCATCCATCACAGCGATCGCGCCGGCATCGACCTCTAGCGTCGTGTGCGTGACGGCTTTCATCGCACCCGAGCACAAGCGCGCGTAATACCAGCCTAAACGAAGCATGCCGTGCGACTGGTGGCCCCACAAATCGGCTTGCACAAGCGTGTCTGCCGCGAGTTGCGCCTCCACCTCAGGTACGCCTGCGCTGCAATAGACTTTGGCTGCAAAGTTACGCAGAACGTCAGGGGCGATCGGCTGACCGGATGCCGGGTTGATTGTTGAACTCATTTCATCAGCGCGCCATAGACCAAGGTTTTATACAGCATTCGACTATGCGTCTTGCTCGTGGGCCCCTGCGTCATGATTAAGGCCGCAAGGTTCTCCCTGGGGTCAATCCAAAAGCTAGTTCCCCAAATACCCGCCCACATCGCATCACCAATTGATCCGGGCACCCAACCCATGCCCTGCTCAAGACGTACCGCGAATCCCAAACCAAAGCCATACCCTGGTCCCGTGTTAGCGAGCGTGTTTCCGCCCATCCCGACAGAATGATTCGACAACATGTATTCAACGGTCTTGCGTGACAAATAGCGACGCCCTTCAAACACGCCCCCATTTAGCATCATTTGCAAGAACCGCATGTAGTCCTGCCCAGTGCCAAGCATTCCTCCGCCACCACGCAAGTAGGTGCGGCCCACAGGATTCTCTGTTTGCCGATAGCCCTTGAGCATCTCAGCTTTAAGCGGATCACTATCCAGCGCTTGCGCAACACGTCCGAACTGATCGGGCGCCACCCACCAGGTGGTATCGGGCATC
>CAIUZV010000102.1 GCA_903903735.1 uncultured beta proteobacterium
AATAAAGTGAAGGTGAGCTATACATATTCTTCTGTGTTCCGATCAGCCCTTGAGGCGGTCAAGTTCATCGACGTTGATCGTGCTGAGGTTGCGGAACAGCAGCACCAGAATCGCCAAACCGATTGCCGCTTCTGCAGCGGCCACTGTCAAGATAAAGAAAACAAACACTTGGCCGGCCGTATCACCCATCCAAGTCGAGAACGCGACGAAGTTCATATTGACAGCCAGCAGCATCAATTCAACCGACATCAACAACACAATCAAATTGCGTCGGTTTAAAAAGATGCCGAACACACCAATCGCGAACAATATCGCGCCGAGCACTAAAAAGTGCGGCAAGGTCAGCGTCATCATTTTTGTTCTCCTGGATTGGTATCAGCGGCTTTAGCATTCACCGCTTCTTGGCTAGGCAAGTTGACCAATCGAACACGGTCTGACGCCCGCACACGTACGGCAGCACCGGGATCGTTATATTTCACATCACGACGCTTGCGTAGCGTCAAAGAGATCGCTGCGATCATTCCGACCAACAGCAGCACCGCACCCACTTCCACGGCAAAGGCGTACTCGGTGTACATCGATTCGCCCAGCGCACGCGTGTTGTTGTAGTCGTCGCCCATATCAGCAGCGGGTCCGACCTGCCCCCACGAAGTCGCGAGAACAAACGACATCTCAGCCACCATGATCAAACCAACCAGCAAACCGAGCGGAAGATAGGTCTTGATGCCAGCGCGCAGCTCTTCCATTTTGACGTCAAGCATCATCACGACGAATAAGAACAGCACCATGACCGCACCGACGTAGACCAGCACGAGCAAGAGGCCAAGAAATTCAGCGCCGAGCAACATCCAGATCATCGCAGCATTTGCAAATGCAAGAATGAGATGCAAGACCGCAGTGACTGGGCTCGACGCCGTAATTACGCGGAACGCCGCCACGACTAAAACAATAGCCAGGACGTAAAACAGAACAGTGGTAAAGATCATTTGGCTTTTGGTCCTGGCGATCAGCGATAAGGCGCATCGATGGCACGATTACGAGCGATGTCGTTTTCATAACGATCGCCTACGGCCAACAACATGTCTTTTGTGAAATACAAGTCACCACGTTTCTCGCCGTGGTACTCATGGATATGGGTTTCAACAATCGAATCCACCGGGCAGCTTTCTTCGCAGAAACCGCAGAAGATGCACTTGGTTAGGTCAATGTCATAGCGGGTGGTGCGACGCGAGCCGTCTTCACGCTGCTCTGATTCGATGGTGATCGCCATCGCAGGGCATACCGCCTCGCACAATTTGCATGCGATACAACGCTCCTCACCGTTGGGGTAACGGCGCAACGCATGCAGACCACGAAAACGTGGCGACATGGGTGTTTTTTCAAGGGGGTACCGCAAGGTGATCTTGCGCTTGAAAAAATACTTGCCCGTCAGCTTCATACCCTTGAGCAACTCAAGCAGCAAGAGACTACCGAAAAAATCCTTGATCGCTTCCATAAATACCTTTTCTACCGTCGACTCGCGGGGTTATTTCCAAATATTCCAGGGCGTCTGCATCCAGATCGCCACGACCACCAGCCAAACACCCGTAAGGGGGATAAATATTTTCCAACCCAACCGCATGATCTGGTCATACCGGTACCGAGGAAACGACGCACGGAACCAGATAAACAAAGACACCACGACAAAGGTCTTCAAGCCCAACCACAACCAGCCTGGAATCCAGGTTAAGGGAGCGACCTCAAACGGTGGAGCCCAGCCGCCCAGGAACATGATCGAAGCCATGCAGGACAAGAAAATCATGTTGGCGTATTCGCCGAGGAAGAACAGCGCAAACGCCATGCCCGAATACTCAACCATATGGCCCGCAACGATCTCAGATTCGCCTTCGACCACATCAAATGGGTGACGGTTCGTTTCAGCGACGGCTGAAATCACGTAAATTACAAACAGCGGCAACAAAGGCAACCAATTCCAGGAGAGAAAGTTCAAGCCCTTGTCCGCAAACCAACCGCGGGTCTGTACGTTGACAATTTCAGTCATGTTCAGGCTGCCGGATACCAACAGAACGGTCACGAGCACAAATCCGATCGCGAGTTCGTACGACAGCATCTGTGCCGAGGCACGCATCGCCGCCAGAAACGCGTACTTAGAGTTCGAGGCCCAACCTGCCACGATGACACCGTACACGCCGACCGAGGTAATGGCCATGACATACATCAGCCCGGCATTGACGTCGGCCAACACCATCTCCGGCCCAAACGGGACAACCGCCCAAGCAGCTAACGCTGGCATTAAGGTGACCACCGGAGCAAGAATAAACAGAATCTTGTTCGCCTGACTGGGCACCACCACCTCTTTCGTCAGTAATTTGAAGACGTCTGCAAAGGGCTGCAGCAAGCCGCGGAATCCCACGCGGTTTGGACCTAAGCGAATGTGCATGAAACCAATCATCTTGCGTTCCCAGTAGGTCAGGTACGCGACGCACAGAATGATCGGGACAGCAATCACCAAAATCTTCACCAGCGTCCACACCACCAACCAAGGCGTCTCGCCGATTAACCCGGTACCGAAAGATTCAAGAACGTTCAGCCATTCCATCAGGCACGCTCCACTTGAAGTTGACCATACGCGCTACCAAGCGAAGCAGTTTGCGCAAAGCCCGCAGCGATACGCACCGCAGAAACAGGCAAGGTATTGTCTTGCACCGCTACCAAGGTCACACTGCCTGTTGCGGACTTGACACGCACGGTGTCACCGGCCGCACACCCCAGGCTTGCGAGCGTTTGCGCATGCATCCGCGCAGCAGGCGCACGTGAAGCAGCGCTTTCTTGTAGGGCAGGCGCGCGACGCACCAACGCATCGCTGCGATAGATGGGCAAGTCGGTCACACGTTGCAACGCTCCCGAAGCACTCTGGCCTGCCGTCACAGAAGCAACGCCAGCAGCGATCTGATTGGACAAGCGGCTGGATACACCACCGGACAACACGCTGTCACGGACAGACTCAGACGTTTCGTCATCAAAACCTGCCAGGTGCAATACATTACCCAGCACACGTAGCACTTTCCAGCCCGGACGCGTCTGACCGCGTGGAGCAACCGTACCTTTGAAGCTTTGCGCCGTACCTTGTGCATTGACGAAGGTGCCTGACGTTTCAGTGAACGGGGCAATCGGCAACATGACATCGGCCCACTCGCTTGCGTCTGAGGCAAACGCAGTGAGGGCCACAACAAATTCTGCGGCCTTCAGTGCAGCCACCGCTTGCGCGCCATTATCGGTATCGAGCAGCGGTTCCGCATGCAACACGATGTAGGCCTTGAGCGGCTCAGCCAGCATCGCTGCAGCAGACCGACCACCCTTGCCAGGCACTGCACCTGCAAGATACGCACCAACCGTATTCGCACCGGCAGTCAAGAAACCAAGTTTGCCGCCGGACAGCTGGGCAATCGACTGCGCCAAGGATGCAAGCTGCGCAGCATCAGGGGCATTAACAGCCGTATTTCCGAGCAACACCGCAACACGTTCACCACTGGCAAGACTTTGGGCAATTTGCTGAGCCGTCGCGTCAGCCTGAACGCCTGACAACGCCGCCGGCACATCCGCGCCCTTTGCTTTCGCGAGTGCTACCAGTACTTGCGCTAAAGTCTGCGCCAAGGCGGTCGGCAAAACTGTCGCACGTGCCGTCAACTTGAGCAGGGGGTCATCACCCGCGGTATCAATTGCAGAAATCTGCGTGCCACGCTTTGCGGCCTGGCGTAAACGTTGGGCCATCAATGGATGGTCTTTACGTAAAAAGGAACCAACCACTAACACGCGGTCTAAGGTATCAAGCGCCGCGATAGGCATACCCAGCCATGGGACACCGGTCAGGGCAGCGTCTAACTTGACATCCGTTTGATACAAACGCGCATCGATGTTCTCAGAGCCCAGGCCGCGGACTACACGTCCCAGCAACGCCAACTCTTCTAAGGTGGCGTACTCAGTTGCCAAGGCACCAATCTGCGCAGCACCTGAGGCGTCACGCACATCCATCAAACCATGGGCGACCACCTGCAAGGCATCAGACCAGGAGGCCTCGCGCCACTGACCATCCTGCCCCTTGATCATTGGTGTAGTCAAACGATCTTGCGTTAAGCCTTCGTACGAAAAACGATCACGATCGCTGATCCAGCACTCGTTGATCTCTTCGTTTTCAAAAGGCACCACACGCACAACTTCGTCACCTTTGACTTGCACCACCAAGTTTGCACCCAAACTATCGTGTGGCGATACGGCGCGGCGACGCGCCAGCTCCCAAGTACGCGCCTGGTAGCGGAAAGGCTTGGAGGTCAAGGCACCGACAGGACACAGATCAATCATGTTGCCCGACAACTCGGACTCAACCGAGCGGCCGACAAAGGTGGTGATTTCAGAGTGCTCGCCTCGGCCAATCATGCCAAGTTCCATGACACCTGCTACTTCTTGCCCGAAACGCACACAGCGCGTGCAATGAATACAACGCGACATTTCCTCGGCTGACACCAGCGGGCCCAGATCCTTGTGGAACACCACGCGTTTCTCTTCTTGGTAACGCGACGACGAACCACCGTAACCCACCGCTAAATCCTGCAACTGACACTCACCACCTTGATCGCAAATCGGGCAATCTAACGGGTGATTAATCAACAAGAATTCCATCACGCTTTTTTGCGCGGCAACCGCACGCTCGGAGCACGTATGCACCACCATGCCATTTGTCGCAGGCGTGGCGCATGCAGGCATCGCCTTGGGGGCCTTCTCGACCTCAACCAAGCACATGCGGCAGTTTGCCGCGATAGACAGTTTCTTGTGATAGCAGAAGTGCGGCACGTACACACCAAGCTTGTGTGCGGCGTGCATCACCATGCTGCCTTCTTGCACTTCGACTTTCTTGCCGTCGATGGTTAACTCAACCATAACTTTATCCAGACCTTAGAGATAGGGGGCCACCACACAGCGCTTATGCTCTATGTGATAGGCGAATTCGTCGCGATAATGCTTTAGAAAACCGCGGACCGGCATGGCGGCGGCATCACCTAGGGCGCAAATCGTGCGGCCCATAATGTTTCCTGCAACCGAGTCGAGCAAATCGAGATCGTCAGCACGACCCTGGCCATGCTCGATACGATTGACCATGCGATAGAGCCAACCCGTGCCTTCTCGGCACGGCGTGCACTGACCGCAGCTTTCTTCAAAATAAAAATAGGACAACCGCAAGAGCGACTTCACCATGCAGCGCGTGTCATTCATGACGATCACGGCGCCCGAGCCAAGCATCGAACCGGCCTTGGAGATGGCGTCGTAATCCATCGTGGTGTCCATCATGATGTTGCCAGGGATCACAGGGGCGCTCGAGCCACCAGGGATCACAGCCTTGAGGGTCGAACCGTCACGCATACCACCGGCAAGTTCAAGCAGCTTTGCGAACGGTGTGCCCAAGGGGATTTCATAGTTACCGGGACGCTCGACATCGCCCGTAATAGAAAACAATTTGGTACCACCGTTGTTTGGCTTACCGACTTCCAAATAAGCTGGGCCACCGTTGCGAATAATCCAAGGCACGGCCGCGAAGGTTTCGGTGTTGTTGATGGTGGTGGGTTTGCCATACAAACCGAAGCTGGCTGGGAAAGGCGGCTTAAAGCGTGGCTGCCCTTTCTTTCCTTCCAAGGACTCGAGCAAAGCGGTTTCTTCGCCGCAAATGTAAGCACCAAAGCCGTGGAACGCATGCAGCTGGAAGTTGAATTGCGAACCTAGAATGTTGTCACCTAGGAAGCCCGCTTGCCGCGCTTCGTCCAACGCTTCTTCAAAACGTTGATAGACCTCGAAGATCTCGCCGTGAATATAGTTGTAGCCGACAGGGATACCCATCGCGTAGGCCGCGATCGCCATGCCTTCAATCACGATATGCGGATTCAAACGCAAAATATCGCGATCCTTAAACGTACCGGGCTCACCCTCGTCGGAGTTGCACACCAGATACTTCTGACCGGGGAACGTACGGGGCATAAAGCTCCACTTCAAACCGGTCGGGAACCCTGCACCGCCACGACCACGCAAACCAGATGCTTTGACTTCAGCAATCACGTCTTCCTGACTCATGCCGGTGGTCAGAATTTTGCGCAAGGCCTCATAGCCACCACGCTTGACGTAATCAGCCAAGCGCCAATTGTTACCATCCAGCCCCGCCATAATCTGCGCGCCCATGTGGCGACCATGCAAGCCCATCGAATCTGCGGGCGTGCCAGGCGAGGCGATTAGGCCCTGTGCATATTTCGAAAGAATGGCTGCGGTGCTCATACCGCACCTCCTTTTGCGGCTACGCGCAGATCGGCGATCATCGCGTCGATCTTGTCTGCAGCCATGCGCACGCACATATGCGTGTTGTTAACCAAGAGCACCGGGGAATCCCCACAAGCACCCATGCACTCACCCTCAACGAGCGAGAACGTGCCGCACGCTGTGGTTTCACGAAAACCAATACCGAGTTTTTTTTTCAGGTAGTCAGCAGTCTTTTCGCCATCGCGCAACGCACAAGGCAGGTTGGTACAAATGCTAATCTTGAACTGTCCAACGGGACGCACATCGAACATGTTGTAGAACGTGGCGTTTTCTTGCACCGCAATCGCGGGCTGACCCAAATAGTCAGCAACGTCCTGAATCACTTCAGGCGACACCCAACCTTTTTCTTCCTGGGCAATTGCCAGGGATGCCATGATGGCCGACTGCTTTTGATCAGCCGGGTACTTGGCGATCTCGCGGTCGATTCTTTTGTAGGCCTGTTCAGAGAGCAGCATGTTTACATCCGGTAAAAACTTAGCGGCGACCTTTAACGGTCGATCTCACCAAAAACAATATCCTGGGTACCGATGATCGTGACCGCATCGGCAATCATGTGGCCGCGCGACATTTCATCGAGCGCCTGCAAATGCACAAAACCCGGCGCACGAATCTTTAGGCGATACGGCTTGTTGGCGCCATCAGACACCATGTAAATACCAAACTCACCCTTCGGGTGCTCAACGCTTGCGTAGGCCTCGCCTGCTGGCACATGGAAGCCTTCAGTGAAGAGTTTGAAGTGGTGAATCAACTCTTCCATGTTGGACTTCATGCCGGTACGCTGAGGCGGCGACACTTTATGGTTGTCGGTCATCACAGGACCGGGGTTGTGTCGCAACCACTGCACACACTGCGCAATGATGCGATTACTTTCGCGCATTTCAGCTACACGCACCAGGTAACGATCATACGAGTCGCCGTTCACGCCGACTGGTACTTCAAACTGCATCCGATCATAGACTTCGTAAGGCTGCATCTTGCGCAGATCCCAGGCAACGCCCGACCCACGCAACATGGGTCCGGTGAACCCAAGTGCCTTGGCACGCTCGGGATCTACGACGCCAATGCCGACTAAGCGCTGCTTCCAAATACGGTTATCGGTCAGAAGCGTTTCGTACTCATCCACACAGGCGGGGAAGCGATTGGTGAAATCTTCAATGAAGTCAAGCAAGGAGCCCGAACGTGCATCGTTCATCGCTTTGAAATCTTTTGCAGAGCGGTATTCGCTTGACTTGCCGTACTGTGCCATCGCATCAGGCAGATCGCGATAAACGCCGCCTGGGCGGTAATACGCCGCGTGCATACGCGCACCCGACACAGCCTCATAACAATCCATTAAGTCTTCACGCTCACGGAAAGCGTACAAAAACACAGCCATTGCACCGACATCAAGCGCGTGCGAACCCAAAGACATCAGGTGATTCAACAGCCGAGTGATCTCATCAAACATCACGCGGATGTACTGCGCACGCAGTGGAACCTGCACGCCCATCATTTTCTCAATGGCCATGACATACGCGTGCTCGTTACACATCATCGACACGTAGTCGAGACGGTCCATGTAGGGCAAGGCTTGTAAGAATGTGCGATGCTCAGCGAGCTTTTCTGTGCCGCGATGCAACAACCCTATGTGTGGGTCCGCGCGTTGAATCACTTCACCATCTAGCTCAAGTACCAAGCGCAGCACGCCGTGCGCCGCAGGATGTTGTGGGCCAAAGTTCAGCGTGTAGTTTTTAATTTCAGCCATGATCAGCGTCCCATCCCATAGCCATCTTCGCGAATCACGCGCGGAATGACTTCGCGCGGATCGATTGTGACTGGCTGATACACCACCCTGCCCTGCTCAGGGTCATAGCGCATCTCAACGTTGCCGTATACGGGGAAATCTTTACGGAATGGATGCCCAATGAAGCCGTAGTCCGTGAGGATGCGGCGCAGGTCAGGATGACCTTCAAACACAATGCCGAACAAGTCAAAGGCTTCGCGCTCAAACCAGTTCACGGCGGGCCAAATATCCACTAACGAATCCAACACAGGAAACTCAGTGCTCTGCAAGAATGTGCGCACACGCAGACGGCAGTTATGAGTGAGCGACAGCAAATGCACGACCACCGCATACCGACTTGCAGGCACCACTGCTGTTGCAGGCGTCTCACCCACACGCCCTGCGCCGTAGGTCAGGTAATCAAGACCACACAAATCGATACAGGTCTCGAACCTTAAGGCGGGCTCATCGCGCAAACGCTGACACACGGACTGCCACTGATCGGGCAAGACCTCAAGAGTGATCTCATCCGTCGACAGCATCAGCTTGGTCTGCTCGCCAAGCAAGGTCATCAATTGTTGTTGCAGGTTTTCTAGCCTGGACATGTCTTAAGCCTGTGTAACGCAACGTGTGAGGCGTGAAGCCAACACGTTGTTTAAATTAACGTGCGATCGTGTTGGTTTGGCGAATCTTGTTTTGCATCTGCAGCAGACCATAGACCAACGCTTCCGCGGTGGGTGGGCAGCCAGGCACATAAACATCCACCGGCACAATACGGTCACAACCACGCACCACGGAATACGAATAGTGGTAGTAGCCGCCGCCGTTCGCGCAAGAGCCCATCGAGACCACCCAGCGAGGTTCGGGCATCTGGTCGTAGACTTTGCGCAAGGCAGGTGCCATCTTGTTGCACAAGGTCCCCGCCACGATCATGAGGTCTGATTGCCGCGGGCTTGGACGAAAAATGATCCCGAACTGATCTAAGTCGTAGCGCGCAGCGCCCGCATGCATCATCTCTACCGCACAACACGCCAAACCAAACGTCATTGGCCACATCGAACCGGTTTTTGCCCAGTTGATGAATTTGTCTGCGCTTGTTGTGATGAAGCCTTCTTTCAGAATGCCATCGATTGCCATAGTTAAGCTCTACGTTGCTGGGGTTTATTCCCAGTCAAGCGCACCTTTTTTCCACTCGTAGATAAAACCAACAGTCAAGATCGTTAAAAAGATCATTGCTGTGACGAAACCAACCATGCCCACTGCGCCATTTGCGATGGCCCAAGGGAATAAAAATGCGATTTCAAGATCAAACAAAATAAAGAGGATGGCAATCAAGTAATACCGCACGTCAAACTTCATGCGTGAATCACCAAACGTTTCAAAGCCACACTCGTAGGGTGAGAGTTTTTGCGCATCAGGGCGATGCGGGCCAATTAAGGAGCCGGCTGCGATTAACGCAAAACCGATGGCGCTACCCACGACGATAAATAGCAGGACAGGGAAATATTGTTGAAGATTCATCCAGAGTCTCGGCTGTGTTGCACAAACCTCAAGATTGTAGCACTGTCGTTAGGGTTTTTACTCGGCTCTATCGCCCAGCGGACATAGGGAGATCACACATTTACGGCACAAAACAAAGCGGGCCACTCCGAAGAGTGACCCGCTTTTTACTGATCACTACTGCTGATCTAACCGAAGTTAAACCAGCGCTCTGCTTAGAATGCGTGACGCATACCGAGACCAACAACGGTACTCTTAGCTGTGTCAATTGTTGCGTAGTTAACCGTCTGTCCAGCGTAAGCATACAGATTTGTACGCTTTGTGAAGTCATAGGTGTAACCCAGGTTGTACGAGCTCTGGTTCTGCGCGTTGTAAGCATTTTGCATGTTTGTGTTAGGAGCAATCATGGTCCATGACAACAAGACACGCGAAGTAGCATTCACAGGAACAGTAGCGGCAGCGATGTAGCTGTTGTAGCCAACGCTAGGAGCAAAAATCAATGCGCTTGTTCCCGAGCCTGTAGGATTCGTAACTAAGGTTGCACCAGTACCACCGGCACCCGAGCCAGCCCAGAAGCCGTCACGTGTCTGGCCGTATCCAGCAGCAAGCTTAACCACTTTCAGGTCGTACGAACCGCCGATGCTCCAGCTGTTCACTGACTTACCGTTCAGAGCCGAACCGTCGGCAGCAGCAACTCTCTCGTAAGTCGCAGCCGCGTAGAAAGGACCGTTGGCGTACTTCAAGCCAGCAGTAATCGCACGTGTGTTGTTGGCCGACGAAAAGTTATAGGTTGTGGTTCCGCCGTTCGTGGTCAAACCTGACGCGAACGAATAACCCAAACCTGCTTGAGCACCGCTCATGACAGGGGAACGATACATCAGCACGTTGTCCATACGGACCGTGTTACCCGATGTAAAAGCATGACCCATATTCATCTGGTTGAAACCAGCTTGGAATGGATCGATACCACCGACCATCCAGTCAGATGTCAAGTTGGTCATACGGCCAAGACGAGCATCACCCCAGGCGTTGTTTTGCAAACCAAACCATGAGGCACGGTTAAACAAACGTCCTGAGTCAGCAGGAGCACCGTTACCAAGCGTAAAGCCGCTTTCGATTTGGAATATTGCGTTGTTGCCATTACCCAGGCTTTCAACACCCCTCATTCCAAAACGGTTGCCGGACTGTACGCCGTAAGCACCGCCGAAGTTAGTGAAACCATCGCCGTTGGCGAGGCTAACTGACGAATAGCGCAAACCGCCATCCAAAATACCGTACAAAGTTACTGATGATTGTGCCGAAGCGGCACCAGCAAAGCCGGCTAGCAGGGCGGCAGCGAGCAGAGTCTTTTTCATTTAAGAAATCTCCGTTGATTTGAGTGACAAGAGCTACAAACAGTATTGTCTGCGGCC
>CAIUZV010000103.1 GCA_903903735.1 uncultured beta proteobacterium
ATCGGACCCGCGCCAATGATGAGAATACTTTTTAGGTCGGTACGTTTAGGCATGGTGACTCTTTATTTTTTACTAGCCATCAGGCTCATGAATTTGTCGAACAGAACAACGATGTCGTGCGGCCCAGGGCTTGCTTCAGGATGTCCCTGAAAACAAAAGGCTGGACGGTCAGTCAACTCAAAGCCCTGCAACGTCCCATCAAACAGAGATACATGCGTGACGCGCGCATTGCTTGGAAGCGTCTTGGCATCGACTGCAAAACCGTGGTTTTGTGCGGTGATGAACACACGACCCGTCGCGACATCCTGCACGGGATGATTGGAGCCATGGTGACCTGTTTTCATCTTGACCGTTTTTGCACCGAGCGCTAAACCCATGATCTGGTGACCGAGACATATGCCGAATACAGGCAGCTTGCGCTCGAGGAATACCTTGGCCGCAGCGATGGCATAGTCGCAGGGATCAGGATCCCCGGGACCATTCGACAAAAACACACCATCGGGATTGAGTTTCAACACATCATCGGCCGTGCTTTGAGCGGGCACCACCGTAATCCGGCAGCCACGCTCAGCCAGCAGTCGCAGAATGTTTGACTTCACACCAAAATCGTAAGCAACAACGTGCGGGGTGTTGCTGTCAGTTTTTCCAAAGCCCTGCCCCAGCGCCCAAGTGCTTTCAGTCCACGTCGATGAGACTGTCGAGGAAACCACTTTTGCCAGATCTTGCCCAGACATGCCTGGAAACTTAGCGGCGAGTTCAAGCGCGCGTTTGGCATCCTCGCCCACCAAAATACATCCGCCCTGCGCACCGCCTTCGCGCAGGATGCGTGTGAGCTTGCGGGTGTCAATCTCTGCAATCGCGACAATCCCTTGCGACTTCAGGTAGTCGGGTAGAGATTGCGTCGACCTAAAATTAGAGAGTAATCGAGGGCAGTTGCGCACAATGAGCCCCGCCGCATGAACCTTGCTTGACTCAACGTCTTCGACGTTGATTCCGGTGTTGCCAATGTGGGGGTAAGTGAGCGTGACGATCTGACCGCTGTAGCTCGGGTCAGTAAGAATTTCTTGGTATCCCGTCATTGCCGTGTTAAATACCACCTCAGCAACGCTGTGGCCTTCCGCCCCAATCGATACACCGTGAAAGACGGTTCCGTCAGCGAGGGCTAAAATTGCCGATGGGCGGGCGTTAGAAGCGCTATCGTGAGAAGCGCTGCCCTTAGCATTTTTTAGCTCTATTTCTTGGAATATATTAGGCAGCACAATCAACCCCGGCGTCAAAATCAGTAAGCAAACCTTGGAAGTATAACCCGATGAGCAGCCTTCTCGAATCCCTAAGATCCCAAACCACTGTTGTGGCCGATACTGGCGACTTTGAGGGCATGCGGCGCTACCAGCCTACCGACGCCACGACCAATCCGTCGTTGATTCTCAAAGCGGTGCAACAAGACGCCTATAGACCGATGCTCGAGCGTTGTGTGCGTGCCCATTCGACCGCCAGCACGCCAGATGTCGTCGATCACCTTCTGGTCGCGTTTGGCACAGAGATTCTCAACATCGTTCCTGGACGCGTCTCAACTGAGGTCGACGCACGGCTGTCTTTTGACACGCGAGGCACCATTGAGCGCGCGCGTCGACTCATTCGTTTGTACGAAGACGCCGGCTTTGAGCGCGCGCGTATTCTGATCAAAATCGCCGCGACCTACGAAGGGATACAAGCGGCTCGCGTTCTGCAGGCCGAAGGCATCCGATGCAATCTCACCTTGCTCTTCTCACTTGTGCAAGCAGTTGAGTGCGCGGATGCAAACGTACAGTTGATTTCACCATTTGTGGGTCGCATCTACGACTGGCATAAAAAGCAACAGGGCGCAGCGTGGGATGAAGCCGCTCACAGCGGTGTCAGCGATCCCGGCGTACTTTCTGTGTCGCGCATCTATAGTTATTACAAAAATTTTGGTATCACGACGGAAATCATGGGCGCCAGTTTCAGAAACACAGGTCAGATTCTGGCCCTGGCGGGATGTGATCTACTCACCATTAGTCCAGAGCTCCTTGCGAATTTATCCGCTGATCAAGGGGCAGTGCCGTCCCGCCTAAATGCGGAATTTGCGCGCAATAACCCAACAATGCGACTCCCTGCAGGTGAGCAGGCTTTCCGTTTTCTATTAAACGAAGACGCGATGGCCAGCGAAAAGCTTTCGGAAGGGATTCGTGCATTCGTCGCCGATGCGCGCAAGCTTGATACCTTGATCGAGGCGCAGCGCTAATCCAGCGCCACGCTTCATCGTCCCTCAAGTCGGCTTGCGCTCCATGAGGGCCCAGGCAACCGTGCCCGCATCAACATATTCAATTTCACTGCCCGCTGGCACACCACGTGCCAATCGCGTGACTTTGATTCCGTGCGTTCGCAAGGCCTCAGACAAATAGTGTGCGGTTGTTTCGCCCTCTGCTGTGAAGTTGGTCGCTAAGATGACCTCCTGCACAACGCCATCTGAGGCACGTGCCAGTACACGATCAAAATCCAACTCATCGGGTCCAGTCCCCTCAAGCGGTGCCAAGCGTCCCATCAAGACGTAATACAAACCGGCATAGCCATGCGTCGCTTCGATTGAGTTTTGGTCTGCTGGAGTCTCCACAATGCACAGTAGCGTCTTATCGCGCTCGGGATGTAAGCATGTCGCGCAGACTGGCACTTCTGTGAAACCATTGCACTGCTCGCAATGCCGCAATCTCTCGACCGCGTCAGTCAGGGCTTGGCCTAATTCTTGCGCCGCCTGCAAATCATGTTGCAGCAGATGGTAAGCCATACGCCGTGCCGTGCGCACCCCGATGCCAGGCAGACGTTTTAATGCGTCAACCAGGGCTAAAAGGGGTTGCGGTTCTGACGTGGAGTTTTCCATGAAACGAAATTAGAACGGCAACTTCATTCCGGGTGGCAAAGGCATGCCTGCCGTGACCGCGGCCATTTTTTCAGACGATGTGGCTTCAGCCTTGCGCAACGCATCATTGAAGGCTGCAGCGACGAGATCTTCAAGCATGTCCTTGTCATCGGCGAGCAAACTTGGGTCAATGACAACGCGCTTGACGTCGTGACGGCACGTCATTGTGACTTTGACCAGGCCGCCACCGGAGGCGCCTTCCACTTGAATATCAGCCAGCGCATCCTGCGCCTTTTTCATATTTTCTTGCATTTGTTGCGCCTGGCGCATCAAACCAGCAATCTGCCCTTTCATCATGATAGAGATTCCTAAATACGATTGATTTAAATTGAATTTGATTGTCCGGGACGAACAGAGCCCGGCACGACCTGCGCACCAAAATCCTTGACTAAGGCTTGCACGAAGGGGTCGACCTGCACCGAAGCTTCGGCGTCTAGTTGACGCGTCTCCTGCTCGGCCTGATCCAACGCGTGCGCGGACTCGCCCTGCACCGCTCCGACCTCAAAAGCGACCTGCACATCCTGGCCAAAAAACTCTTTGAGCACCACGCGCAACCGTTCGGCATGCACGCCCTCCGAGAGCGCCTTATTAGATACGCGCAGTAAGATCGCACGCCCTTTGATTGACACGCACTCCGACTGACGCGCAAGTTGCTGCGCCATTCCAGTCAAGGGGAGTTTCGCAGAGAATGCGGCCCAAGGCTCCGGCAAGACAACCTCCACGTTCGCGCTCACCGCAACATCTGGCTTGACGGCCACAGGTTTGGGCGCCGCGTTCACAATCGGGACGGCTGATGTCTTCACTGCAGCAACACGCCCCGCCGGCGCAGACGCCGACCGGACGGACGAATCATCGGCCCGCGCAGGAGCTGGCTCATTTCGCACAAGCTTCTCTGGCTCTGACGACCCACGAGGCACCAAGGCCAGCATGCGCAAACACGCCATGATAAAACCTGCGTACTCGTCTGGCGCAAGGACTAATTCGTTGCGACTATGCACAGCAACTGTGTAGAACAACTGAACCACATCTGGATGCATACTGACAGCAAAGCGCGACAGATCGGCAGCAATCGGATCCGTCTGATCAAGCGCCTGCGAAACTCTCTGCGCAATGGCGATACGTGACAACATGACCGCCAAATCCGCCAGTGCTGCCCGATAAGACAAACCACGAGTCGCCAGTTCGTCCGCAATCTCGAGAACGGTTGCGGCGTGCCCTGCCTGCAACGCATCCAGCAAACGCACGAGGTGGCGCTGATCGATCGTACCCAGCATGCCACGCACAGCCTCCTCGGTCAGATTGCCGGCGCTGTAGGCGATCGCTTGGTCTGTGAGGGAAAGCGCATCACGCATGGAACCGGCAGCAGCCTGCCCTAACAATCTAAGCGCTGGCACTTCATAGGGCATTTGCTCTTGGGCAAGAACGTTTTCAAGGTGGCCGACGATAGCCTCGCCTGGCATCTGTTTGAGATTGAACTGCAAACAACGCGACAGCACGGTGACCGGTATTTTCTGAGGATCAGTCGTCGCCAAAATAAATTTGACATGGGGCGGTGGTTCTTCAAGCGTTTTGAGCATCGCGTTGAACGCGTGCCCCGTCAGCATGTGCACTTCGTCGATCATGTAGACCTTGAAACGTCCCGCTCCCGGAGAATACACAGCCTGTTCGAGCAACTGGGTCATTTCCTCAACGCCCCGGTTGGACGCTGCATCGAGCTCAAGGTAGTCGACAAACCGACCTTCATCGATTTCGGTGCACGCCTGACAGACGCCGCAAGGCGTCGCGGTGATGCCTTTCTCGCAGTTGAGCGCCTTGGCGAGAATACGCGACAGCGTGGTTTTCCCCACCCCCCGCGTACCCGTAAACAACCAAGCGTGATGTAGACGCTGCGTCGTCAAAGCGTGTGTAAGCGCGCGGACAACGTGATCCTGTCCGACAAGGGTATCGAACGAACGGGGACGCCATTTGCGCGCAAGGACCAGATAACTCATGAGCTGTACCGACCACAAACGGAAATTAGAGAGGCGAGCCTGACTTCGGCACTAGTTCTGCACGACTATGGCTGCTTCGTTCCCGACCTGACCAGGTTTGCCGCCGAACCATGCGAAGGGGCCCGCCAACCTCAATTCTAGCAGGGCTAGCTACGAGCGCGCGGATCAAAGTCAATCCACAGGTCATCACGCGGGAAATATAGGGCTGCGCGTGCACGCCGACCGTCCAAAGCACTGACTTGCTCGCAGTAGCGTGCCAATTGCGGTGCGTAGCGGGCCAACATACGCGCGCCGAATGCTTCAGTGCTTTCCTCTGCTGCAGGACGGCCCGTTTTGTAATCCACCACTAACCACCCGTCCGAGTCTGATATCGCCAAATCAAGGATCGATACTTTGCCAGTGGCATCCAATAACGCCCACTCGCGACGCGCTTCCAAACAGGCGAGCAAGTCTTGCCCTCGCTTGCTTGTCAGCATCGCCAACAAGGTTTCAAGCACTTCATGCGCCAAGCCTGCAATCTCCTCGGCAGGCAAACCGAGCTGCCGACATTGCAATTCAATGCG
The DNA here is from genome assembly GCA_903903735.1 of uncultured beta proteobacterium. Lineage (GTDB taxonomy): Bacteria > Pseudomonadota > Gammaproteobacteria > Burkholderiales > Burkholderiaceae_B > Zwartia. The sequence goes on from CAIUZV010000103.1 coordinate 5,490, forward strand.
CGCGCGCTGCGCGAGCATTTTCTCGACCGTCCAGCCCTGAGCAGACTGACGCCCCAAGTGATCTAGCCAGGAGTGGATAAGCGTCCCAAGCACGCGATCATGGGACTTGCTCGCTGCCCAGGCGAATGCTTGCGAGTAGCCCGCCCCGGACGCAGTCGCCTGATTGGCTTGCTGTGTCGTTTTTTCGCTCCGCGCACGTAAAGCACTCAAACTTTGCCTAAACAACTCTGACCCGCGGTGCGCCGGCATCGACTCTGCTGCTGCATCGCCCTGCAACAAATCCGACGGCACCTCTAACGATGGCCAGCTTAACCACAGCCGACTGAGCAAACTCCCGGCTGGGGGCTTGGCAGGTGCACCATCCTTGATGCCCACATCGGCCACAAGGTGTAACCGCTCTTTGGCGCGGGTCGCCGCGACATACAGCAAACGATCAACCTCAAAATCGCCACGACGTTTTTCACGCAAACCGAGGTAGCGAGAAATCGGATCATGCCCCTCTCGAGCGCGAGGCTTAATCGGACCAAGCATGAGCTTTGAGCCAACCTGTTCAAAATAAACCAA
>CAIUZV010000104.1 GCA_903903735.1 uncultured beta proteobacterium
CATGGTGCGTGTAATTGTGTCGAATACGATTTCTACAGCGTGTGCTGCTTCTTTCTTGCTGTCGTTGAAGTGTGGGGCCAACGCGGCAATAAATTGTGCCTTATTCATCTAAATCCCCTTAGATTTACGCGTAAATTAAGCATTTGCTTAACTTGTGGCTAAAACTTAATCCTTTTTATAGGGTGATAGCGATATTAACGCGGGCGTGTCGCAATTTAATATTTCTTAGAAATCGCAATATTTATGCGTAAAAAACTCTCATTTACAAGTTGAGAGTTAATCAAAATTAACTCACCCCATCAATAAAGTTGGCGTTTTACGCTGGTTTTTAACTTAGCAATGCAGATTTCGATTGAAAAAATACTGCTTAAATGCGAATAGGGAGTGTTTTAGGCTTATAACTTGGGCGTTTTGCCTCGTAAGCATCGATTGAATCGGTCTGCTTTAAGGTTAATCCAATGTCATCAAGGCCTTCCATCAAGCGCCAACGGGTGTAATCGTCTAATTCAAAGGCGATACTGGTTGAGCCGTAAGAAACTGTGCGTGAGTCAAGATCAACTTTTATCTGAGTGCTTGGATCTTTCTCTATAGCCACCCATAGCGCCTCAACGGCTTCCTGCGGCAAAATCACGGTGAGCAAGCCGCCCTTTAATGAGTTTCCGCGGAAGATGTCAGCGAATCGGCTAGAGATAACCGCTTTAAAGCCATAGTTCTGCAGCGCCCACACCGCGTGCTCGCGCGAAGATCCGGTACCGAATTCTGGTCCGGCAACGAGCACGGTTCCGCTCTTATATTGCGGTTGATTTAAAACAAACTCAGGATCGTTGCGCCAGGCTGCAAAGAGGCCATCTTCAAAGCCGCTACGAGTAACTCGCTTGAGATATACCGCAGGGATGATTTGATCGGTGTCTACATTGCTGCGACGCGTTCCGTGCATTCAAAAATCTCATTGCAGTCCCATTCGCTGGCCTCGGGACAGAAGACATCATCCTTGATGAGATTAAAGTTGTTGATTTCCCGTTTGCCCATGATGATCTCCTTGCCCCGGTGCAGAAAGGGCCCGACACCAGCATACTGATGCAGCGCGGCTGGCTGTATACATTCTCATAAGTCAGTGTCCCAGGGCATTTACTATGGAAAGGCATTGTAGGAAGAACTTTTCAGAATGTGCCGAGACTAGCAGGGCGGTACACAGGGCATAGTAGGCCTGCTCCCCGAGGCGGTTTGTGTATGCGAGTGCCGTGCCGTCAATGTAGTCGCTGAAGGCCATGACTGGCGGGGAGCGCCAGAATGCCATGTCGAAGACACCCCAGAAGCCCATGTATGCGCTCTGGGGCGGCAAAATGTCGAGGTGGTTTGGTGTGAACCCATGGTCGCGTGCGTACTTGAAGGTGGCGTTTCGCCCCTCGTATAGGCCACAGTTGTGGTGGTCGTAGTCGGAGTAGTAGTAGTACCCCAGAACGGCGTGGCTCTTGACCATGATATCAAACACGTCGCACGGAATGCCGAGTCGTGTTTCGATGTCGGCATCTAGCCGCCACAAGTAGTCGTACTCCGCCACAGCGGGGTGGCGAAACATGAGGTATTGGAAGAAGCGGCCCATGTGCAGATAGTCCACGCTGTAGTTTCCGCACGGCATGCCCGTGGGCACGTACTGCGAAAATTGCTCTCGAAACTCCTCGCGGTAGTCTATGGTTATCTCTACAAAGTTGATCTTGACAAACGTCGCCTGCTGCAGGAGCTCGAGGCACGTCGAATCACCATCTCGCCGCCAGTGTCCGGCAGACGGCGGCGAGGCAAAGTTGCTCGAGTGAAACACCACAATGTCATAGTTCGGGAACTGATTCAGGAAGCTGGCCGTGATGTGACGAATGGAGGCCTCCAGTGCGTCAAAGTAGGCCTCTGATCCATACAGTAGGTAAG
>CAIUZV010000105.1 GCA_903903735.1 uncultured beta proteobacterium
CTACCTGACCTTGCACTACCGTATCGTGCTTGAAAGTGGTCCGGGTAAGGGCTCGACTTTCATGGATACGTTTGATGGACGCCCCGCAACCTTGCAACTTGGGATGGGACAGTGGTCGCCGGGTATGGAGCAACCTCTTATCGGAAGACCCGAGGGCGATTGCTTTAGTTATGAGCTAGAACCTGCTGCTGCCTACGGCGACCGTAATCCCGAGCTCATCCAGCGCGTGTCACGCGCCATGCTCAATCAGCATGCGGGTGAAGATGCGAGCTTTGATCCTGGTGATATGGTTGAGTTCACCGCACCAAATGGCGGACGTTACTCTGGCGTACTGAAAGAAATTGATCAGGACAGCGCGCTCTTTGATTTCAATCATCCGCTGGCTGGTGTGACGTTGCGTGTCGACATTGATTTGCTAGGAGTGTTGTGATGGCGCGCTCTTCTACGATCGATCTCACCAGTTTGCCTGGCCAAGGTGCGGAAATTGTCTTGGCGCAACCTCGCGGATTTTGTGCGGGCGTAGATCGTGCAATCGACATCGTCGAGCGTGCGCTTGAGCTGCACGGTGCCCCAATTTATGTACGTCATGAAATCGTACATAATCGCTTCGTAGTAGAAGATCTGCGTGCAAAGGGCGCTGTGTTTATTGATGAACTCGATCAAGCGCCGGCTGGTGGCATCGTTGTGTTCTCGGCGCATGGTGTCTCAAAGGCCGTGCGCGCAGAGGCCGAGTCAAGAGGCCTGCAAGTGTTTGACGCAACCTGTCCGCTGGTGACGAAAGTGCATATTGAAGTCGAGCGTATGCGAGCAGCCGGTCGTGAGATCATCATGATCGGTCACAAAGGGCATCCAGAAGTGGAAGGTACCTTAGGGCAGAGCACGGGCGGCATGTATCTGGTTGAAACGACTGAGGACGTCGCTGCCTTGCAAGTCAATGATCCCACGATGCTTGCGTTCGTGACCCAGACAACCTTATCGGTCGATGACGCCTCGGTCGTGGCCGAGGCCTTACGCGCCAAGTACCCTAAAATTATCGAACCCAAGAAAAGCGATATTTGTTACGCCACGCAAAACCGACAAGACGCGGTGAAGATTATGGCACCTGAGTCCGACCTGGTTTTAGTGGTGGGGAGTGCAAATAGCTCCAACTCCAACCGCTTGCGCGAAGTCGCTGAGCGCATGGGGATACCCGCTTATTTAATCGATGGCCCAGAATCAATCGAACCAGCTTGGTTGGTTGATCGCAAGCGCATCGGTATTACAGCCGGCGCATCAGCTCCTGAACTGTTGGTGCAGCAAGTGATTGATCGTCTAAAAACACTTGGCGCAATTTCTGTTCGCACGCTGGACGGCTTACAAGAGAATGTGTCTTTTCCCTTGCCGAAAGGCCTGTCGCGAAAGATTGCAGATTAGGTGGTCGACAGCGGCAGTGGCGATGATTTATTCACAATCATCGTGCGTACAAAATCTATGCTGCTGCGTAAGCTGAAATAGTCGCTCACCAGGCTGCGAGGAACGCGTAGCGTCGAAGCCCGGGTGTCAAGTTCCGCTATCTTCGCCATATAGACGTCTGTCTGCGCCCTGTCGAAGTTATCCCGAAGCTCTTGTTCAAAGCGTTTGAGCGCTAAGTACACATCATTAATGCGCGCCTTCGCCCGATTCAGGCGATAGCTTGGCATCGACTTAATGATGGGATAGCCGAACGCAAATAACGGCAAAATTAAGATCAATAAACGATCGACGAATTCAGCTAACCAGAAGGGCAGATATTCAAGGAGTGTTGGTGCGCCTTTCTGGAAATACGATTTCGCAACATCGCTTTCTGGAGTGACCGAGTCTTTATAAGCAGGAAATTCTCCGTAGTTCGCGAAAAACGACCGTCCACCGTTGATCTTGGCGGCAGCCTGCAGAAACAAAAGTTGAATGGCGGGATGTAAAGATTTGTCGATGATTAAATTTGTTGTCGCTGCAATGGTCTCCATGTTTTGACGAGGTTCGTTGCGGGCTAAGCTCAGTGCACCTTTTGGGATGGTCAGTGTGTGATAGTAAGGAAGCAATCTGCTGTAGGCAGCAGCGCGATCGAACTCAACGAGAGTCGCTCGCGGGTCGTTTAACAATGTTTGTACATTCTTGGCATCCATGCCATCAACTAGGACAATCGAAAGTACTTTCCCCTCCTGAAAGGCTTTAACGCCCTCGACGTTGGAAATTTCTCGCAAGCCTGAGAGGTCTTTGAATTCATTGATACGAATCAGATTCATGACGTGTTGGTGGGTGCCGCTGCCTGGCTCACCGATTGCGATGGGATAGGTCAAGAAATTGTCTGATCTGATCTGGTTGCGATCTATCAGATCATTACGAAAGAAGAACCACATTGGCTCATAACCCACGCTACCCAAAGACATTAGGCCTTGGGCTTGCTTTTCATCCATGAGACCACTTTGGACAAAAGCGGCTTGCAAGCGATCTTTGGGGTCTTTGATGCGCGCAATATTCTCTTGCGCGCCGGTGGTCCTGACTAGTTCGATCGTGACGCCGTGAAGTGCAAAATAATCCGCATACTTTTTCGCAAGGATTTCATACGATCCGCCTTCAGAACCGGTCGCCATTTGAATATGTTTGGGTGGTGCTGGCTTAGCGAGCCAGACTGCAACAGCGATGCCCAGTAAGAGCAGGCTAAGTAGTGGCCACGCTTCGAGGGCAAACTGCTTCCATGTGCGTAGCTCGTCGCATACCGTTTCATAGGCAGCTACGACATGCTCACGGATCTCGGTTTTATAGTTGTCCATGTTTACGGCTGTCGGTGGTCAACCCAGATTAATTTTTGTGTAGCAAAGCCAAGTTCCGCGGCTTGTTTGACGAGTGCTTCGCGCACGCTTGGTGCGAGAGACTTACTGCGCGCCAGGATCCAAAGATAGTCCCTATCTGGACCAGAGATCATGGCCCATTGGTAGTCGGCTTGATCAAGTGCGATGACATGGTAACCGCCGTAAAACGGACCAAAAAAGGAAACCTTCAACGAGCCTTGGGTTTGGGGGCCCGTAAACAAGGCACGTCCGGTGGCAGATTTCCATTTGTCGCGCTTTGCGTCGTAGCCTTTGTTTAATACCTCAAGGCTGCCATCGGCTTGTAACGTGTATGTCGCAGACACCTCACTTAGGCCACGCTCGAACGAATGATCAAGGCGAGCGATCTCGTACCATTGACCGAGATAGCGGTTAACGTCAAAGGGAGATACGGACTTGACGCCATCGGGTGGTGCTGTCGAGCAGCCCGCGATAAATACCAGCAGCGCTAGAAACATCAATGGCAAAGAGAATTTTTTCATGCGCTCAACCGGTGGGTTTAAACAGAGATGCACTGCGGCAACAAACATGTCCAACCAGTGTACTGGATTAGCCGCTAGCGCCCTAAGTTTGTATTTGCACAAGTCACACACTTGATGGCGCTTGATGGCAAATTTTATTTTGATTAATACGCTGCTTGGGCATTTTGATGCGGGCGTTAAAAAGCCACCCGAAGGTGGCTTGAACCCAAGTGCGTCTGGGTTACCGGTCAGTAATGGCTAACGCCGAGGACATCGATATACGTGCTTAATAACACCCAGGAACACGCAGGCCACTCCACAGTAATACGCCACCCTGCTTGCTGGCAGCCAACTCCAATGCGTCATCGGAGACATTCTGTACAACAACTTCATCAAGTTCAATATTCATAGCAAACTCCAAGGTTGAGAGTACCCACGCGCAAGTGGTTGTGGGCTATGGCTTAGCAACAAGTCATAATGACACTTTGATCATTATGATATTGCCTCGCCACTTTACACTCGCTATTTGATCGGCGTCAACAATTAATCACACGATTTGTGCGCTGTTTCGGTTGCTCTGCAGGGATTCAACATCATTACAGTTGAGGGCTTGAATATAGAGGGCGCATGTTCAGCGGAACAGCAGCTCGGATCGCCAGACGATCAGAACTTCAGGTTCGATTTCTCGACAAGATTCTTCCAAAGTGCCAGCTCAGTGTCCAAGAGCTGCTGAGTAGACGCTGGTGTAGAACCCAAAATAGGTTCAACGTACGCAGCACGCATTTCCTGCTGAAACGATGGTTCTTTTAACGCCTCGTTCACCGCCTGATTCAGCTTTTGAATCACGTTTTTCGGTGTTTTGGCCGGTGCGAGGAGTACGAAGGTGCTTCCAGCAATCAGGTCTTTGACTCCCGCCTCTTCTGCTGTGGGGATGTCCTTGGCGTATGACACACGATCTTTCGATGTGATGGCCAGTACACGAAGCTTACCGCTTTGGTGCATGGGGTAGACGCTACCCAGACCGCCCACCATCATTTGCACGTGCCCAGCAAGTACATCGTTGAGAGCAGGTGCCGCGCCCTTGTAGGCAATATGTTCGATCTTTATATCACCCGCACGGAGCTTGAGTAGCTCGCCAGTGAGGTGGGTAATATTGCCTTGTCCAGAACTGCCGAATGAATACTTCCCCGGGTTTTGCTTGGCAAGCGCAACAAACTCTGCCAGTGTCTTGGCAGGTAGTGAGGGGTTGACCGCAAAAGCGATTTGCTCCTCGCCTGTGATTGCAATGGGCTCGAACGCGGTTTTGGGGTTGTAAGGAATGGACGCCATTGTTACTGGCGTTGTAGCGAAGGCGCCTGAGCCGCCAAACGACAAGGTGTAGCCGTCGGGGGTCGCGCGTGCAACTTCAGCCAAGGCGATGGTCGTCGATGCGCCTGGCTTGTTCTCAATGACCACGGTTTGATTCAGGATAGGGCTGAGTTTGCTTGCAAGCAACCTTGCCTGAACATCAGTTGGACCGCCCGGCGCAAAACCCACGATAATTTTGATAGGGCGTAGGGGAAAATCGCTTTGCGCGACTGCAGGTGTTGAGCCGAGTACTGAAGCCAATGTTGCCATTCCGAGTATCACGGAAAGACTGCGCACTTTCATTTCCACACTGAACATACCTACGCTCCTAAAAATCTAAGCAGCCCATTTGGTACTGTTTATCTGTTTTAATCCAATCGGGATCATGAAACAAGTCCTATCAATCGGATTTGTTAGATGACGATAATCACACGCATCATATTAAGTCCCAACCTTTCTTAAGTACATGCATCTGATCGAACGTGAGAGGAATGGAATGACTAAGAGATTTGAGTATGCGCCCCTGCAGGGTCGGCCAAAAATAGGTTGGCCTGAAGGCAAACGGCTTGCTGTCTGGTTGGTACCGAATGTCGAACATTATGAGATCGATCCCTCCTACAAAGGCATACGGGATCCCTGGCCCCGTAGCATGTCCCCCGACGCGCTGAATTATCCGCTGAAGGAATACGGAAATCGCGTTGGCATCGATAGAATTTTGGATGTAACCGATCGATTGGGTATCCGTTGCACGGTTTCTCTGTCACTGGCGCTGCCCACCATGTTTCCCGATGTGTTTCAAGAAATGAAGCGACGTGAATGGGATTTCATGTGTCACGGTCTCTACAACACGCATTACCTCTGGAACTATCCTTTGGACGAGGAAAGGGCGTTCATCGAACGTTGCAGGCAGGGTATGGTGGAGGTGACTGGGCAGACGCGGCACGGTTGGTTTTCACCCGCATGCTCGCATACGCTCAATACCGCCGACCTGGTGGATGCTGCGGGCTTTTCTTACTATTGCGATCTTTACCACGATGATCAGCCGTTTCCCGTGATCACTGATCGCGGCAGTCTGATCAGTATCCCATACTCAATGGATGTGAACGATGTGGTCGTTCATATGAATGGAGGTGAGGGGGATGATTATGCAAAAGTCATCATCGATCAGTTCGACACGCTTTATCGCGAGAGTCATCACAATGGATTAGTGATGTGTATTGCTTTTCATCCATACGTTACCGGACAAGCGCAGCGTATTCGGGCATTCGAGCGCGCTTTACGTTATGTACTTTCCCATGATGACGTTTGGCTTGCTACTGGCATAGAGATCGAACGCTGGTACCGCGCACAGCACCTAACCACTGTGCAGGAGTGGCTGCACAAAGGGCAGCCAGTATGACACTGCGTGATCCCACACACGTTGGACCCGATCATAACTGGTACGAACACAGGCGTTCCGCCTTATCAGCCGGCAGCAATTGGCCCGAAGGGCACCGAAGTGCCGCGTTTATATTGATTCGTGTGCATGCCCTGGAAATCAACACTCCGCAAGACTTCACGCGCGACCCGCGCTGGCGGATTGATTTTGGGAATTATTCACCTGAATATCGATCGCATTCTTTGATGGAATACGGTAATCGCATAGGAGTCTTTCGCTTGCTTGACTTCTTTCAGTCGCTGGGTTGGAAGGTCGCCGCGGCGGTGAATGGTTTGGTTGCGCATGAGAACCCTTGGCTGATACGCGATTTGAATCGACGCGGAGTCGAGATCGTGGCGAGTGGGTGGTCTGCTTCGCGTATGCTCAGTAGCGCCGTGTCTCCCGATATTGAAACTGAGCTGATTCGTCGCTCTAGGGATGCGATTGCCGAGGCGACAGGAACCGTACCGCGAACCTACTCAAGCCAGGACTATGGTTACTCCATGAATACCGCGAGTATCTTGTCCTCGCTTGGTTTTTCGACTGCCGTCGATTGGCCAAATGATGAGGTACCCTTTTCGTTCGGTGAAGACCGCAAGCTGCTGATTATTCCCCCCGCTGCGGAGCTGGATGACGCGCAAATGGTTGTTGGAAGACGTCTGCAGTCACCACGCTGGTGTGGGCATCTTGCTGAGGCCTTGTCCTATTGGAAAGATCAGGCGTTGAGCGGATCTGTGCTCGTGCTGCCTTTACATGCATGGATCAGTGGAGCACCCCATCGTTTCACGAACCTTAAACAGACACTCACTACATTTGATGCGCAGTCCTTTTGGCAGGCTACGCCGTTTGAGATCGAGGCAGCCTGGCGTAAGAAGCATTAGGGCAACGGAGCTGGGTGTTCCCGCATCCAGTGGCGGGCGATATCGATACGTCGGGCCACCCAAACAGCATCGTGTTGCATGACATAGTCCAGGAATGCAGCCAGCGC
>CAIUZV010000106.1 GCA_903903735.1 uncultured beta proteobacterium
AAACAGTCCGAGAATAATCGATGGGGCTGACAACATGATGTCGGTAACGAAACGCGTTACCGATGCCACGATGCTACGATCGCCAAACTCAGCTAAATACACTCCTGCGAAAATACCAATGGGTGTCGCCACAAGAGCAGTCACGCCGATCATCATTAAGCTGCCGACAATGGCGTTAGCCAAACCGCCTCCCTCTGAACCGGGCGCTGGGGTGGACTCGGTGAAAACCGCCCAACTCAAGCCAGCGAAACCATTCTTAAACAAAATGATCAAAATCCAGATCAGTGCTACAAGACCTAAGACCATTGAAATCATGGAAAGAGACAGGCCAAGGTAGTTTGTGAATTTGCGCCGGCGATACAAATTACTATCGAGATTTGAGGCGTGAGACACGTTCGTTTGGTTTGAAGTAGACATTTACGTGCGTGCCCCCTGAGCCTTTTCGGTGCGCAAAATCATAATTTTGGCGACAGACAACACGACAAAGGTAATAACAAAAAGCAGAAAGCCTAGGGCAAACAGCGTGGAGAGATGAAAGTCGTCCGCTTCACCAAATTCGTTTGCCAGGGTTGAAGCGATTGAGGTACCTGGTGCAAAAAGAGACTCGCTCAAGCGTTGGGAGTTGCCGATCACAAAGGTAACGGCCATCGTCTCACCAAGCGCACGTCCTAATCCAAGCATCACACCGCCAATCACACCTTTCTGCGTATAGGGCAACACGACGTAACGCACAACCTCCCAGGTGGTGCATCCAATGCCATAAGCCGACTCACGGAGAATTGGCGGAACAATTTCAAAAACATCTCGCATCACTGCAGCGATAAAGGGCAGGATCATGAAGGCTAGAATAATGCCGGCCGCCAACAATCCGATTCCGTTCATGGCGCCACCAAAGAGAGGGCCGATCAGAGGCATCTGACCCAAGGTAGATTGCAAGGCAGGTTGGCCGTACTCGGCGAATAAGGGCGCAAATATAAAGAGCCCGAACATGCCATAGATAATCGAGGGAACCGCAGCAAGCAGTTCGATGGCGGTGCCAAGCGGTCTGCGCAACCATACCGGACACGTCTCAGTTAGAAACACAGCAATACCAAAGGCGAGAGGAACCGCCAGCAACAGAGCGATCACAGAGCTGACCAGCGTACCGTAGATCGCGATCGCTGCGCCGAACTCCTCGTTGATAATGTCCCACTCTACACGCCAAATAAATCCAATGCCAAACTTCTGAAAAGCGGGCCATGCACTAACTAACAGGGATACCAAAATCCCAGCTAACGCTAATAAAACTAACACCGAAAAGAGCAGTGTGACTTTGTGGAAGAAAAAATCCTGGATGCGCTGCCTTTTCACCACAGCAAGCATGCTAGGCTCCATCATGCTTTTATCCGTTTGGATCTGACTCATCCACTGCTCCTAAGTACGTGCTCTTTTCGGCTGATACCACTCAAGGACTTAGTGCTTGATCTGGGACCAAACCTTATCCGCAATCGCTTTGGTCAACACATCTGGCAAAGGAACATAATCGAGATCCAATGCTAACTGTTTGCCATCCTTAAACGCCCAAGTAAAGAACTTTAAGACATCTTTTGAAGCGGCCTTGCTAACGGGATCTTTGTACATGAGTACAAAGGAGGCACCTGTGATCGGCCAAGCCGCATCACCCTTCTGCTCAACTAACGAGATACCCATCCCCGGAACGCTAAACCAATCTGCATCAGCTGCTGCTGCTGCAAAAGTCAAGTCGTCTGGCGCTACAAACTTACCGTTCTTATTCTGCATTTGTGCATAAGGGATCTTGTTACGCTTGGCATACGCAAACTCTACGTACCCAATCGAACCTTTTACACGTGCTACGTTTGCAGCCACACCCTCGTTACCCTTGCCACCGACCGAGCTCCCCGCAGGCCACTTCACTGCAGCGCCTTTGCCGACTTTATCAGCCCAAGCCTTGCTGACGACTGACAAATAGTCGGTAAAAATAAAGGTCGTGCCAGAACCGTCCGCGCGATGCACGACAGTAATCGCTTGATCAGGTAATTTCTTGCCTGGGTTCAGAGCAGCCAGCTTGGGGTCATTCCACTTGGAGATCGTACCCATGAAAACCTCGGCCAACACAGGACCGGTGATTTTGAATTCGCCAGGCTTGAAGCCCTCGACGTTAATGATGGGCACAACGCCCCCTAAGATCACAGGGAACTGCACCATCCCGTCTTTGTCCAGTTGCTCGCCAGTCACGGGAGCATCCGATGCGCCGAAGGTCACGGTCTTGGCACGAATTTGGCGCAAGCCACCGGAAGAACCAATTGACTGATAGTTCAAGCCGACGTTTTCCATTTTTTTGTAAACCTCTGCCCACTTGGCAAAGATCGGGTAGGGGAAAGTCGCGCCAGCGCCTGTGATGTCGGCAGCATGGCTTGTAAGAGCAGCGCTGGTCATGACAAGGCCAGCCGCCAAAGAAAGAAGTGCACGCTTAATCATCTGTCGTTCCTCAAAGATCGTTAAATAAAGGTCTTTCACCAAAACAGAGCAGATGGTATCGACCGAACATGACGGAATTGTGACAATTAGGATCAAAAAACGCGAAGGAAAACAATACTTAGGATTTGTGGCCCGCCGCGTCGATATCACGCACGCATGACTAGGCGCCTAGCCGACCCATCAAGTGCTGATGCAATGAAAAACTTGCACCACGCCGGCGCACCAACGCATAGGAACCATCGGCCTGCTGAATCCAGGCACGCACATTATCCTTGAGCGCGTACGTAAATGCTTCATCGATGACACGTTTTTTAAGGTTCTTGTCAGCGATAGGAAATGCAATCTCGACGCGTCGGAAAAAATTACGGTCCATCCAATCAGCGGAGGAGAGATACACCTTCTCTTGTCCCTCAGCATAAAAATAAAAAACACGTGAATGCTCTAAAAATTGTCCCACAATGGACCGCACGGTAATGTTTTCCGAAAGGCCCGGCACAGCCGAGCGCAGAGCACAAACGCCTCGAACGACTAAGTCTATCTTCACGCCCGCTTGGCTAGCCTTGTACAGCTCTTGAATCACGATTGGCTCAAGCAGCGAGTTCATTTTTGCTCGGATGCGTGCGGGCTTGCCTGCGCGCGCCGCGCGCGCCTCAGCGCGAATCATGCTGATGACACTGCTGTGCAATGTAAAGGGCGCCTGCAAGAGATGCTTTAACTTGCGTCGTTCACCCAAGCCCGTTAATTGGGAAAACACTTGATCCATGTCTTCACACAACTTCGGGTCCGCGGTGAGTAGTCCAAAATCGGTATAAAGCCTGGCCGTACGGAGATGGTAGTTGCCCGTGCCTAAATGCCCATAGCGCTTGATCCGCCCCTTCTCGCGTCGCAAAACAAGCGCCATCTTTGCGTGCGTCTTGTGACCCACGACGCCATAGACGACATGCGCACCCACTTCTTCGAGACGCGAGGCCCAGTTGATATTCGTTTGCTCATCGAAGCGGGCCATCAATTCAACTACGACCGTCACTTCTTTGCCAGACTTCGCTGCAGCGAGCAGCAAGCGCATCAGTTCGGAATCTTCGCCCGTGCGGTAAATCGTTTGCTTAATCGCGACCACGTCAGGGTCAGTCGAGGCCGCGGTTAAAAAATCCACAACAGGCTGAAAAGATTCATAAGGATGATGCAGCAGTCTGTCGCCCTTTGAAATCGCCTCAAAAATCGCGGAGGTTTTAGCCGGCAGACTATCAAACGGTGCGGGAATAGCACCTTGGAAATCAGGGAATAATAAATCGGGCTCTTTGACCAGCGTACAAATCTGCATCAGCCGCGCGACATTGGCGGGTCCATTCACACGATAGGTATCGTCAGGCTTGAGGGAAAATTCTTTCTGTAGAAACGACTCGATATGCTCTGGGGTATTGTGATCAATCTCCAGGCGCACGGCTGAGCCAAAGTTACGCTGCGAAAGCTCCCCTTGCAAGGCCTGACGCAGGTTAGTGACTTCTTCTTCATCGACGAACAAGTCGCTGTTACGTGTCACACGCCACTGGTAACAACCCTCCATGTGCATGCCGGGGAATAGCTCTCCAACAAAGGCCCGCAAGAATCCGGTCAACAACACAAACCCGTGGGGATGGCCCGACACACTCGGCGGCATCTTAATCAAGCGTGGCAGGGCGCGCGGTGCCTGCACAATGGCAATGGTCGCTTTGCGTCCAAACGCATCCACACCCGATAAAGGCACGATAAAGTTCAGGCTCTTGTTATACACCCGGGGAAACGGGTGAGCAGGGTCCAGCCCAATTGGAGTGAGCAACGGCATCACGTCGCGATGAAACACTTCGCGCGCCCACGCTTTCTGGGCTTGATTCCACTCTGAGGCATGGTGCAACACAACGCCAGCGGCCTTGAGTTCGGGCAGCACTCTGTCATTGAGCAAGGCATACTGCCGGTCGACCAGCGCATGCACCGCTTGCTGCACTTGCTCGAAGGCCCACTCGGCGGTCAACCCATCGGGACCCACCACATTTGGGTACTGTGCAATCTGTGCCTTCAGGCTGGACACCCGAATCTCAAAAAACTCGTCAAGATTCGAACCCACAATACAGACGTAGCGCAGCTTTTCCAGCGCAGGCGTATCAGCGAGCTCAACCATTGCCAGCACGCGCTCATTGAACTTGAGCAGTGATAACTCTCGATTGAAGTATAGGGGTTCGGGCTTTTTGCGGGCAGTCATGGGTAATAACCTACCTATAGGGTGAGCTCTGTCTTTTAATCCCCAAAGGTTACAGTGATTTGACACAATAGCCTTTTATAATGGGTCTAAATACATTTTGGCTGGATTTTATGAAAAACCTGCTTGCGGCCGTTGATCTTGGCTCAAACAGCTTTAGGCTCTCAATTGGTCGGGTGGCGGAACAAAACGGCACCAAGCATATCTACCAAATCGACCGTCTCAAAGAAACCGTCCGTTTAGCGGCCGGCCTTGATTCGGCAAAGATGCTCAACCAAGCGTCGATCAACAGAGCAATCGAGGTCTTACATCTTTTTGGCGACCGGTTACGCACGTTTCACCCGGATCGTGTGCGTGCCGTCGCCACCAATACGTTTCGCGTGGCGCGCAACATTGCCGACTTTCTTCCGGAAGCCGAAGCAGCGCTAGGCTTTCCGATTGAGGTGATCGCTGGCCGTGAAGAGGCTCGTCTTATCTACACCGGTGTCAGCCACACCCTGCCCGTTTCTCAAGCCAAGCGCTTGGTGGTGGACATTGGCGGTGGCTCAACCGAAGTCATCATTGGCAAGGGTGATGAGCCCGTTTTAATGTCGTCGCTTTATATGGGTTGCGTGAGTTTTAGCCGCAAGTTTTTCCCAGACGGCAAAATCGATGCGTATTCACTCAAGCTAGCCGAAGTCGCGGCTCGCCGTGAAATCGAACCGATCACCAAACCTTATCGCAAAATGGGTTGGGATGTCGCCTATGGCTCATCAGGCACCGCCAAAGCCCTATATGCCATCCTGACAGAAGGAAAGTTTTCAAAAGATGGCATTACACGCGATGGTCTCGAACGCTTAAAAGCAAAGCTTGTCCGCAGCGGTCGTGTCATTCCCGATCAGTTGCCAGGCATCAAGACCGAACGCGCCGAAGTGCTGACTGGCGGCCTGGCCATCATGAGCGCGTTTTTTGACGAAATGGGCGTTGAACGCATGCAGACGGGTGATGGTGCACTACGTCTTGGCGTGCTGGTTGACTTAGCCGGCCGTGAAGAGTCAGACGACCGGCGTGACCAGACCGTTGCCGCCTTTGTTCGGCGCTATCACGTCGATGCGCGTCAAGCGACACGTGTCAAGCGCTGCGCCCTGACACTTTTTGATAGCCTATTCCCTAATCGAGGCGAACAAGACGAACTCAAGCAAAGCGTACGTTGGGCCGCCACCCTGCATGAAGTGGGTGTGTCGATCGCCCAAGCGGGCTATCACAAGCACAGCGCTTACATTTTAAACAATGCCGATATGCCGGGCTTTTCGAAAGTCGACCAAGAGAGTCTGGGACTGCTTGCCCTCGCACACACGGGCAAGCTCTCGCGCGCAGATGCGTTGATCAAGACAAAGGATCAGTGGTTGGCGATTCTTTGCTTGCGCCTAGCGGTACTGTTGTGCCGGCGCCGCGAAGACGTCAGCAAACTACCGCTAACCATTGGGGTCAAAAACCAAACGATCACTTGCAAAGTGGACAAAAAATGGCTGGCCTCTCACCCTCTTACAGACTTTTCACTGCATGGTGAAGAAGACGAGTGGGAGAAGGTCGGCTACCAGTTTGAGCTCATTACCGTTTAACTGCCGCGTTTACGCAGTCAAGTCGACGGCGGCCAACATCTCTACACACTGTATCGCGAGCGCCTCATGCTCGGCTTCAACCATCAGCCGAAGCTTGGGCTCTGTTCCAGACGCACGGATCAACACGCGACCCTTATCCCCCAATAAAGATTCAACCTGAGCCTGTGCGGCTTGTAACCCCGCGTGCTTGGCCCAATCCATCCCAGGCTTAAGGGGTACGTTGATCATCTTCTGCGGATAGAGTCTTAGCGCAGAGATCCAACTTTCGAGGGACTCACCACTACGCTTAAGAGCCGCTAACACTTGAAGGGCCGCAACAATTCCATCACCCGTTGTATGTGAGTCCAGACATAACAAATGACCCGAACTTTCTCCACCATATAACCAGCCGCGCTTACGCAGTTGCTCTAAGACATACCGATCGCCCACTTGCGCACGCTCAAAATCTATCCCTAATGCACGAATCTGTTTCTCAAAACCAAGGTTTGTCATGAGTGTGCCGACAACACCCGCAACCGGACCTCGCGTCATACGCTCACGGATCACTGCAAACAAGAGCTCATCACCGTTATAGATCCGCCCCGAGGCATCTACCATTTGGACACGATCCGCATCGCCATCCAGTGCAATGCCTAAATCTGCTCCGCGCGCCTTGACTTCGGTGACTAAGCTTTCAGGATACAGCGCCCCAACGTCCTTATTAATATTGAAGCCATTCGGTGAAACACCAATGGCGTGCACTTCCGCGCCGAGCTCCTTGAAGACGTGCGGAGCGATGTGATACGCGGCACCGTTCGCTGCATCGACGACAAGCTTTAAGCCGTCTAGATCGAGATCCGAGGGAAAGGTGCTTTTGCAAAACTCAATGTATCTGCCGGGTGCATCATCAATGCGACGGGCACGACCAAGCTTGTCGGAGGTGACACAACCTAGGGGCTCTTCCAATGCCGCTTCGATTGCGGCCTCCGTTTCGTCGGGAAGTTTCATCCCGTTCGATGCAAAAAACTTGATGCCATTGTCCTGATAAGCGTTATGAGAAGCGCTGATCACAATGCCTGCAACCAAACGCCAGGTGCGCGTCAAGTAAGCAACCGCTGGGGTTGGGAGGGGCCCTGCCAGCAACACCTCAACGCCCGCCGCAGCAAACCCAGCCTCCAGCGCGGACTCAAGCATATAACCACTGATACGCGTGTCTTTGCCAATCAATACGGTCGGCCGACCACGGCGCCGCGAATGCTCTTTCGCTAACACCATGCCGGCGGCATACCCTAAGCGCAAGGCAAACGCGGCGTTTATCACCTCACCGCCCACTTCGCCACGTACGCCATCAGTGCCAAAATACTTACGTTGTGTCATCACAAATTCCCTGGATTCTTTACTGCCTGCCAAACCATGAGTGCATCGCGGGTTTCAGCCATATCATGCACGCGTAGCACTTTCGCGCCATGTGCGACACCGGCTAACGCAGCGGCAAGACTCCCCGCCAAACGTTGATCGACTGACTTACCCGTTACAGCCCCCAGCATGGATTTACGCGATGCGCCAAAAACGACAGGATAACCGCTTGCAGCGATAGTCTCCAACTCGGCGATCAATTGATAGTTTTGAGCAAGCGTTTTCCCAAATCCCAGACCCGGATCGATACTGATCCGGGAGCGGTCAACGCCTGACTCCTGCAACGTATGCGCCTGATGCAATAAAGCTTGATGCACCTCACGCACGACGTTCTCATATTGCGGGTTTTGTTGCATCGTTCGTGGCTCACCCTGCATATGCATCACACATACACCGCAATTAGGATGCTGAGCAACGACCGCGCGCGCTTCCGCAGCGCGCATACCCGTCACATCATTGATCATGTCAGCGCCCTCTGCAAGGGCGGCGCGCATGACCTCGGCTTTACACGTATCGATGGAAATAGCGGCGCCACTGTCTTTGACTGCGTCCAGGACCGGCATAATCCGAGCCAGCTCGATTTCTAACGTGACTGGTGCAGCACCGGGACGCGTAGACTCACCGCCGATATCGAGGATGTGCGCACCTTGAGCGATCAGCTGCCGCGCATGTGCAATGGCAGTCTCTGTTTGATCATGCTGCCCCCCGTCGGAAAACGAATCCGGGGTGACGTTTACGATCCCCATAAGAATCGGGCGCTCGAGATTGAACTCAAAGCGC
>CAIUZV010000107.1 GCA_903903735.1 uncultured beta proteobacterium
CTTGCTTGAGATAAGGCAGAGTGCAGCAAAGATTCCGATGCCAAGTCCGCCGGACAGCCATAAGGCTCCAGAGCCCCATTCCGTCACAGCTAAGCCAAATAAAAAGGGTGCGGCCGCTTGTGCAAATTTAGAGGGCATCATTAGCCAGCCTTGGCGTTGGCCGTAACCACGTGTCCCAAAGATAGCAAGTGGCAACGTCCCACGCGAGATAATAAGAATTCCATTGCCGATGCCATGCAGGACAACAAATAATGCGGCGACCGGTGCGCCAAAGATCATGAGTAGTGATGCGCCAACAGGATGTGCAAACGCGGCGATTCTGGCACTGATTAATGGATGCCAGCGACGCATGAAAAAGAAATCGAGTAGACGACCTAAAACTTGCGACGGCCCAACAAAAGCGCCAATGGCAAAGGCGACCGCGAGTGGCACTCCAATACCTTCCAACATGCGCGGCATGTGCGTCATCAAACCCATCCCCACGAATGAACTGGCCGCAAATACAAAGGCAAGCAGCACGCCAGTGTATTTGCCAGGACTATGTTGAACTACAGTGGATGTCGTTGTTGCGGTTGCTGGTGTAGTCACGGCCTCTGCAGTGGCCGCAGGCGTTGGTTTTTGGGTAGTCGTGGTGTCCGGTTTGGGTACCAACGCGTTCACAGGCAAGCCAATGAGTACGTGCGTGGCCGCCCAGAACCAGCAGGTGCCACGCCAACCAAACTTGGACTCGATGTAGACCGACGTTGTCCAACCTACCAAGCTTGCGAAGCCAGCGATCAGTGTGACGCCTGTGATCGGATTGCGTGACTCTTTGCCAAACAACCGGACGATCGTCGCAAAAGCGACCTCAAACAGTCCGCACGCCATACCAAAACCCAGTATTGCGTAGGCGATCAGTACGGAAACTAACCCTTGGGAAAAACCTAACAAGGTGAGTGCGATTGCAAACGACACGCTCGACATCATCAGGACAGGTCTGCCGCCAAAGCGGTCAACGAGCCGACCCACGTAGGGGCCAGCAAAAGCAGAGACGCAAAGTGCCAAAGAAAAGGCCGCGAATATCGTCGCGGGGGACAAACCAAGGTCTTTGCTCGCTGGGATAACGGTGACGGCAGGGAGATAGTGAGAGCCCGCACTCGCTAGGACTTGTGCGATGCCCGTGAAACCGACAGCGCGATAGATGCGGAGATTCATGTTTTGGTGGATCAACTGTTTACGTGCTTTGCTCTATTATCCAACTTTATGCGAAATTGTTTGGTCTTGCAGAGAGACTAAGATTAATGAAGTAGTTGTTTGCCTCCACTAGCGACCATGGAAATCACACAAGTACAGGTCAATTATCTAGAAACCGAAGATCGGATTCTGATGCGAGTTCATTTTGGTCAGGATCAGCATGTGGCCTTGATTCTCACGCCCAGAATTTCTCGCTTTCTGTTAGAAAACATCGCGGCAATGCCTCTGGTGCAAGCCGAGATAGTGGCCTCAAAGCCTGCCGTTGCCTTCGCAGAGCACTCTGAGCAAACCGACGTGCTCCATGTTGTAAGTGCGGCGGCAGTTGTGCTTAACGCTACTTGTCAGCGTACAGATCTGGAGGCGCGTTTTACCTTTATGTTTAATGCGTTACCGCAACTAAATTTGAATTTGTCGCTATTGTTAGCTAGGGGTTTAGAGAGTTTACTTAAGCCTCTGGTCGAGCAGGCTCAATGGTTTGTCACGTTGAATAATAATCGCACGACTTCGGCAGAGAAAGATCAAAACGACGCACTGATGACGACTCTGCCGCCATCAACCTTGCTCCATTGAGTTGCTAGATAATCTCCACGGGATAGCAAAGCTGATAGCCCTTCAACCTGAGAGACTTAATCGAACCAGCCGGAGCCCCGATCTGTAGCATTTTTCCTCGAACTCGGGAAATCTGAACTTCAAGTAGTCGCTGGCTTTTATCGTCAAATTGTTTGTTTAGTAATTCGATCAGTTGCCAGTAATCGAGTTGGTTGCTCGGGGCGTTTGCAAGGCCCACTAGAACTGCGGTCTCGGCGGTGGTCAAATCTACAATTCCGACCTTTCCTGAGAGCTTGAGCTTAGTTAGGTGTAGCTTTAAACGGTCCGCACTAGTTGTCGTTTCGTAAAGGCTGGAGTCAGGTTTAATTCGGCGCATAAGTGAGCTTATGGCGGCGGATAGCTCATCAAAGCCGAGAGGTTTTGTTAAACAAATGTCTGCGCCGCTGTCGTAGCTCGAACTGCGATCTTCTGCACCACTTCGCGCAGTCATGATGATGATGCCAATATTGGGCTGGACTTGTCTCATTCGCCGAGCAAGGGATAGTCCGTCTTCGCCTGGCAGATTGATATCGGTAATCATTAGATCGATTGTTTGCAGTCCGCGAGCGTCGTTCAACGACTCTGCTGAATCAATGGCCAGCACCTTATGTCCCAGAAGTCGCAATTCAGAAGCGATGAAATCTCGCAACTCAGCATATTCTTCGATCAAGGCAATGCTAAGAGGGGTGTTCATTACAGAGCCTCGGCACGGTTAAGGGATGCGTTTGGAAGCTTTCACATCTTGCAAAGAGATGGCTAAATAATGCTTGTTTTTTTCTAGCATGAGCTCATCCCAACATTCGCCAATTAGAGTACGCCCGAGCGCTGAGATTGTCTAGCGTCAATCAATTGAGAACGAGAGTTTTTGAGAGCTTTTGAGAGCTTTTGAGAGTACTTGAGAGGATAGCCCACTAATATGGACTTTTTACAAAGCCGCTTAGCTAATGCGTAAGGCGCTGTTTTGTATTGCAAAGTTAAATTCTCATGGTGCAGGCAGCGCTCGGTTGAATGGCTTGAAAGGTATTTTCCAGTTGCAGAGAGATGAACGCACCGCGTGGCCGACAGTCTTTTCTGCAAATCGTTTGCACGCAATTGTTATTGCATGCGGGTTGGCTGTTGTCAGTCCGATTGTGGTGGCGCAAGGAGTACCAGACGCGGGTTCTGTGCTTCGGCAAATCGAACGCCAAGAAGGACTTGATGTGCAGCGTTTGCCGGAAGTCGCACCAGCCCCGGCTGCGAAGCCTGCCGATACTGGTGCTCCGACAGAGCAAAAAATTTTTGTTAAGAGATTCCGTTTTATCGACCACACACTGCTAAGTGAAGAGTTATTACAAAGCGTGGTTGCGAAATATCGAGACAAAAATTTAACACCTACGGAAATTCAAGGTGCCGCTGACGAGATCGCCGGGCTCTATCAAGAGCAAGGTTTCTTGGCAAGCGCAACGCTGCCGAAACAGGATGTTAGCGATGGCGTGATCACTATACAAATTCTTGAAGCAAAGTTCGGTGGCGCTGTCATCGGAGATCCAGAGGGCGGTGAAGGCCTGCGAGTGAGCCCCCGTACGATTAGGCGCTTTGTCGAGAATGGTCTACCAATCGGAGAGCGTCTGAACCTCGGATCGCTAGATCGAGGTCTTTTGTTGGCAGATGATTTGCCTGGTGTCTCAGTTCAAGGTGCGCTTGAGGCTGGAGATAGCGATGGTGAGACGCGTGTCCGGCTGAAAGTGACGCCTCGCAATTGGTATGCTGGAGACGTCACGGCAAACAATTATGGTGCGCGATCGACAGGACAGAATCAAGCGCTGGCAAACCTCTCGTTTGCCAGTCCTCTAGGCCTGGGTGATCAGTTACAGGTATTGGCGCTTTACTCTTCGGGAAGTCAGTACGGGCGCATGGCCTACAGCCTGCCCACTGGCGTATCGGGACTTCGCCTTGGTGCGAACCTGAGCTATATGACATACCGGAATGTTTTAAGTGACTTTGCCGCAGCCGAGCCGAAGGGGCTGTCGACCGTCTTAGGCATCACCGCCTTGTATCCCCTTATACGCAGCCGAACTCGAAACGTTTATTTGAATGCCGAGCTGGATCAAAAGTATTTCAATAACCAATCAAGAGGCCTAGGCGGTGAGTTTGCGACCTCAAGCGATTACCGGATTAACGTTCTGTATTTGAGTGTCAATGGAAATCAATATGATGGGTGGGGTGGAGGCGGTTTATCGGGAGGAGCACTTAATCTTGGGATAGGTAGTGTGAAACTGTCTAACTCTCCGAGTTATGCCTATGACCAGAGCGGCTACCAAACACATGGCGGTTATTCACGCTTGCGGTGGAACTTAAACCGGACCCAAACGCTCAATGGCAAAACTAGCTTTTATGTCGCAGCCTCCGGCCAATTTGCTAGTAAAAATCTTGATTCATCCGAAAAGTTTTTCTTGGGAGGCCCCTACGGTGTGCGTGCCTATCCGAATAACGAAGGTTCGGGCAGCGAAGGCAAGATGTTGAATATTGAATTGCGCTATCAGATCGTTGAACAGCTTAATGTTGCTGCGTTTTATGACTGGGGGCAAATCACACAAAATAAACGTAACCTCACGGGTGATGAAGGAAATCCGCTAAGCGCGTTGAATTCTTTTAACTTATCAGGCTATGGGTTGCAACTGAGTTGGCGTGGTGGCATACCCGCATCGATTAATTTTATTTGGGCACGACGACTGGGGGCAAATCCAAACCCCACCGCGAGTGGTGCCGATCAAGATGGGTCTAACAGCCCGAATCGTTTCTGGCTGACTGCCAGCATTCCTTTCTAAGTGCGATGACGGCGCCCAAACCCTACGCCTGCCTTATTCGCTCTGTCACTGTGACTGGGCTAGGATTGCTGTGGTCGATCATAGCCCAGGCAGCTCCACCGTTGCCTAACGTTATTCCACAAGGAGCAAAAGTCACGGCAGGGGCAGGGACGATCTCTGTTGGTGGTTCACGTGGTGCGCCAGTTGTAAATGTCAACCAAACAAGTCAGCGGGCGGTTGTAGATTGGAATACGTTTAACGTTGGTAAAGATGCAACGGTAAATTTCAATCAACCGGGCGCTAACTCATCGACATTGAATCGTGTGTCGGATCCAAACCCTAGTGCTATTCACGGAAGAATAAACGCTCCGGGCGAAGTTGTCTTGATTAACCCAGCCGGCGTGTATATCGGGAAAAATGCAAGCTTAGATGTGGGTGCGGTGGTCGCGACAACACACAGTGTAAAGAACGCAGAGTACATGGCGGGCAACCCGCAGTATGAAAGAAATGGTGCAACTGGCAAGGTTGTGAATCGCGGTGTGATTCAAACGAGCTTAAAAGGCTATGTAGCGTTGTTAGCGCCAGAGGTACGCAATAGCGGTGTGATTATCGCCCGTATGGGGACAGTTGTGATGGCGAGCGGTGAACGTGTCGTACTTAACTTCGACTCGGCGTCAAAACTCGCTAGTATCACCACAACGCCGAGTAAGATTGCGACGTTGATAGAGAATAAAAGCGCCGTTGAAGCTCCGGGCGGC
Source organism: uncultured beta proteobacterium (assembly GCA_903903735.1). Taxonomy (GTDB): domain Bacteria; phylum Pseudomonadota; class Gammaproteobacteria; order Burkholderiales; family Burkholderiaceae_B; genus Zwartia. The sequence continues at coordinate 5,366 of CAIUZV010000107.1, forward strand.
CTGATCATTCTTTCTGCTCGAGCCACCAATCAGTTGGTCGGTGGGGTAATTAAACAAAGCGGTACTTTAAATGCGAGCAACACTGCAGCGCTAGCTGTTGCCAATGCAGGCGCAGTAATCGGTGAAGAAGGAGCTGGTGGGCGAATTATTTTGGAGGGCGATCGTATCACGCTTGAATCAGGTTCAAGAATGCGAGCCTCGGGCACGACCGGTGGCGGTAGTGTGAAGGTTGCAGCGACTGAGTCTGTAAATATAAATAGCAATACAAAAATAAATGTGTCAGCCAAGCAATCAGGGCGGGGTGGTGACGTGACAATTACTGCGTCTGAAAACATAGTCATCGCGAGCGGAGCAACAATCAAGGCTCGCGGAGTTGACGGCGGTGGTACTGTCAATGTTGGGACGGCGGGAGTCTCCTATGTTCAACTTGAAAGTGGTGCAAGGACTAATGTTGTAGCGCAAGATCCAACAAAAGTTGTGACCGTGCATGAGGGCGCGTTAATTGACGCGTCGTCGACAGTTCGTGGCAACGGTGGTGAAATCAATATTTGGTCTACACGGTTGACCACAGTCTCTGGCATGCTGATCGCACGCGGTGGGCCCTTGGGAGGAAATGGCGGTTATGTCGAAACCAGCTCTGCTGGAACGTTGGATTTTGGGCGCGCCATTGTCGTCGATGTATCTGCCGCCAAAGGCCGAACAGGGCATTGGTTATTGGATCCCGAGGATATGGTCATTACCAGCTCCACGGCTAGTGCGATATCGAATGCACTGTCCACGGCGAATGTCACAATTGAAGTCATTGGCAACTTAAGCGTCGCCGCAGATGCAACGATAGCTGCTCTACCTAACACGAGTTCTACTTTAACTTTAAACGCCACAGGAACCATTACAAACAGCGGTAGTGTTTCCGCAAGCGTTCTTGCTCTGAACTCGGCGGCTATTAA
>CAIUZV010000108.1 GCA_903903735.1 uncultured beta proteobacterium
CCAATCCAGATGCTGACTTGCCGTTTTCTTTGTTGGAAAGAGTGGTGCCAGGCCTGCCCGCAGAGCTCGAGGCAGCGTGCTTGAGTGAACCTGATTTAGTGCCTTACCGCATGCGGCAAGCAATTGGCCAACAGCTTGGCCGGCGGGCTGCGGTCGATCTCACTGCGGCCATTTTGGCACTCCCGAGATCCACGCAGAGTTATACGCGCCACATCTTGCATGCGGATCCTCTAGGGCGTTTTACAGTGGTTGGCCTTGTCTGGGGATCCCAGCAGTGCAGTCCGATTCACGCTCATTATGCGTGGTGCGCTTACCGTATTTTGGCCGGCGAGTTAACCGAGGGCTTCTATCAATGGGACAGCTCCCAACGCCACGCCTATCTGCTGAGCCAATTCACACGCGAGCCTGGCTACAGCGCATGTGGACACGCGGGGCTTGAGTTTATCCACCGACTGGGCAATCAGGCGACTGAGCCCGCTGTATCCATTCATGTCTATGGCATGGATGTGGGGCGTATCGGCACGCATGTCAATCGCGTCTTGGCCTCAGTACAGACTTTGAATTAAGCGGCACCTTGTTAGATCAAAAATACAGTCGCTAGACCTAAAAAGATAAAGAAGCCTAGCGAATCCGTTGCAAATGTCAGAAGCACGGACGAGCCCATGGCAGGATCCTTGCCCAAGCGCGTGCGAACCACTGGTACGAGCACACCAATGGTTGCACCAACGAGCATGTTGCAGATCATGGCACCCATCATGACGAGTGCGATCGAAACGGAGTGCGAAATGAGCCAGGCAAAGACCGCGGCGATTGAGCTCCCTAACAAGCCCACTAAAAAAGTGACAAGCATTTCACGCTTGACTAAGGGCCATACGTTTTTAGGTGTAATTCGACCCACCGCTAAGGCACGAATAATCAAAGTCATCGTTTGATTACCCGAGTTGCCGCCAATACCCGCGACAATCGACATTAAAAATGCGAGTACGACGATGCTGCTGACGGTGTCCTCAAAGAGCGAGGCCACAAACGAGGCGGTCGCGGCGGTGCATAAGTTCAGGATCAGCCAAGGCGCCCGGTTACGCAGCGCCATGGTGACCGGCGCAAAGATGTCTTCCTCCTGCATACCAGCACGAGACAGCGCTTGTTCATCCGAGTCCTCTCGGATCACATCCACGACCTCGCTAATTGTGACGCGACCCACGAGACGTCCAAGGTCGTCGACGACAGGCGCTGACACGAGGTCATAGCGCTCGAAGGCCCCGGCTGCGTCCGAGTCTGAGTCTAGCGGGCTGAGCGACAGATACTCCGTGCTCATTACCTGGCTGACGTCCACTTCGGGTTCGTTGACTAGCAGTGCGGATAGCGTGAGCGTGCCTAGCAGCTTGTCCGAGCGATTCACCACAAAGATCTGATCCGTGTGGTCGGGTAACTCTGGTAAGCGGCGGAGGTAGCGCAGTACAACCTCGAGGGTCACGTCCTCACGCACGCGCACCATTTCGAAGTCCATGATGCCGCCTACGCTATCCTCGGGATAGCCCATGGCTTCAATCAAACGCGCCCGTTCTTCGATCGTCAGGCCCTTTTGCACTTCCGCCACCACATCGGCAGGCAGGTCAGGTGCCAGATCTGCGAGCTCATCGGCATCCATGTTGCCGGTGGCTGCCACGAGATCCTTGCGATCCATCGCTTCAATGAGCGATTCACGCACCCAGTCATCCACCTCAAGCAAGACATCAGCGTCGTGTTGGGCACCCACCAAACGCCAAATCATTTGGCGCTCTGCTTTTGGTACGGAGCTTAAGATGAAGGCAATGTCTGCGGGGTGCAGATCGTTGACTAGTGCGGTGAGTTCTGCGTCGTGCTGGCGTTGCAGCAAGCCTTCGACCAGATCGGCACGTTGATCGTTTTCTTCCTGACGATGGACGAGATTTTCGACGAGCTGGTGACGTTGCAACAACTCTTGCACTTTGGCAAGCGCG
>CAIUZV010000109.1 GCA_903903735.1 uncultured beta proteobacterium
CCCGCACTTCAAGCCAGGGGTGTTTAGCGCCCTAGCGGGCTTTGTCGAGCCCGGCGAAACACTTGAGCAGTGCGCAGTGCGCGAGGTGCGGGAGGAGGTCGGTATAGAGATCACAAATCTTCGATACTTCAAGAGTCAGCCTTGGCCGTTCCCTAACTCGTTGATGATCGCTTACTTTGCAGACTATGCGGGTGGCACGATCACACCAGACCCGTCCGAGATTGAAGCGGCTGACTGGTTTTCGCGCGATGCCTTACCGCTCTTGCCAGACCCAGTCAGTATTGCTCGACAGCTTATTGAGGCGGCTCTGTAACAGAAGCCGCCCATCCTGCTAGTACTGATCAAACATCCGTTGTAGCTGTTCCCGATCTTGGGTGACAGCTAAACCGAGTCCGAGTAGCACACGCGCCTTTTGTGGATTGAGGTTGTCTGCCTGCAAGTAGCCAGCCTCTCTCGATTTTGTCGGCGCAAAGGTGCGCCCTGAGCCAGCTCGAGAAGAAATCACCACGCGTGCGCCCGCCTTGACTGCATCGCGCATGGCAATGTCTTCTTGAGGGGTCAACAAGCCTGGCGCAAATGCGGCGGCAATAATACCTTTCGCACCTGCTTGAACAAACGCCTTGATCGCTGCGCCATCGCCACCCGCATAGCTATAGGCAATATCGACCCGCGGAAATGCAGTCATGCTCAGGATATCGAACTCAGTGTCTGGATTGTGGCGCCGTGTGGGTTTGCGATAAAAGACAATTCGATCGCCATCTGCGTGGCCGAGCACACCAAAGTCGTGTGACACAAATGTTTGCAGCCGGCCATTGGCGCTTTTAGTGACTTCACGTGCAGCATGAATTTCATCGTTGAGCGCAATCATGACGCCCATCTCTCGGGCTTCGGCTGTACTTGCAATACGTACAGCGTTAAAGATATTTAAGCCAGCATCGGAAGACAAGGCGCTCGCCGGTCGTTGAGATCCTGTTAAGACAACGGGCAAGTCCGTCTTGAGGGTGAGACTGAGTGCATACGCAGTTTCTTCCATCGAGGAGGTGCCATGCAAAATGACGACACCACTTAAGTCGGGGTGTTGTTTTTGTAAGTCCATGATGGTTTGTGCAAGACGCTTCCACTCCGGAAAGCTCACTGCAGTTGAAAGCAGCGTATCAAAAGGAACGGGGATGACGTCTGCCACGGTGCTGCAATGATGGAATTTTTCCAGCATTTGATTGGCGTCGAGCCGAATACCGGTTGAGCTGTATTCAAACAGGTCGAGCTCTCCAACGGTACTCATCGAGGTGATCGTGCCGCCGGTGCTGATGAGTGCAACTTTAGGTTTTTTGTTCATGAGGTGCTCACTGTCGAGTCATGGTCCAGGAAATGTTTTTCTCACCCTTGAACTGCAGGCGTCCATCGGGAAGAAGGGTAACGCTGATGGGATTGAATTTCCCATTTTGATAAATCTGTTCGCCTTCAAAGGTATTTTTACCTTTAGAGCTTAGATAAATAATTTCGTCGCCAATTTTGAACTTTGCGCTGTTCGTCGCGGTGGCAGTGCCGACACCATCTTTAAGTTCATAGCCATACTTCCACTGCGCGCTATGCCAACGTCCGTCGATGGCGCTCAGCGCCGCTGGCGCAGCGGTGCGTTGCATGGGATCGAACATCAACGTAAATTCGGCGCCTGCAGATTCGCACTGTCGCACGATATAGGGCGTGCCCTTATCCATAATGTAGTACGCCCCGCAGTCTCCTGAGCCTTGGAAATCTGCATCAGAAGTGATGACAGAGCGAAATGTGTCATTGCTGAGTTGCTCAAGTTTTGATTTGACATTCTGAACTGTTTTGACAGCACTTGCTTTGGACGCAGCGTCCATATTAGGTGCTTGTTCTCTGACCCTAGTTTGCATGAGGTCAAACAGTTCAAGTATTTCAGTTTTTTTAACATTCGCCGCGTAGTGCGCAATACAGCCTTCAAATTGCGTTGGCGCTTTATCTACCCAGCGGCAAATTTTTCCAAAATTGATGACATTCTTCGGCGTCACGACCAAGGTGGTTTCGCCTGACTGCCAGCGACCAATCCACGAGGGATTCATTGATTGAGCGTGCGCTGATACACAAGTCAAGAAAAGTAAACAGGAACTGAGTAGTCGAATCATGGTGGTGAGGGCTCCAGGGGTGAATTAGTTTCCGGTAAAGTTCGCCGCACGTTTTTCTTTCCAGGCGAGGGCGCCTTCTTTCATATCGTGCGATTGTTCCGAGTGCAAGACGGCTGCGCGAATGGCAGCATCATCCAGCTCACCTCTGGCAATCAGATTGAGATGTTTTTTAATACCCACTAAGGCGATAGGCGCCATGCTCGCAAGTTGTGCACTCAGTTCATCGACGCGTGTATGCAACGCGTCGGCCGGAACGATTTCATTTAGAAAGCCGCTTGAAAGCATTTCGGGCGCAAGAATCTTTTCGCATGTTAAGAACAGCCGCTTGGCTTGGTTTAGACCTAGGCGTGTGATGTAACGCACCATGCCACCGGGATAAAAGTGCAAACCAAGTTTTGCGGCAGGCATAAACATGTTTGCCTCAGGCACCCCAATACGGAAATCGCAAGCCAAGCTAAGGTCGGTTCCACCGCCATAGACACCGCCATTGATTGCAGCAATCGTGATGGGTCTAGCGCGCTCGACGATATCGACCGTGTCGCCAAAGTACAGCGAAGAAGGCGCGGCGTCAGCGGCTAAGGAAGAGATGTCGTAGCCGCTGCAGAAATATTTTCCGTCTGCAACGAATTTGAGCACGAGCACATGTTGGTTGGCATTGACGGTTTCGATGTGCGCGCGAATCACGTCTAAATCGGACGGACTCAATCTGTTGGCGTAAGCGGGATTGCGCAAACGGATTGTTGCGATCGAGCCATTTATCTTGAGTTCTGGAGTTGTGGCTTGAGCGGTGCTGGGCTCAGAAGCAGGTGGACTGACGGACATTGACACGATTCCTTTGCTGCGAAAAATACGTTTCAGAACGCTTTATAGTCCTGTATGCTCGTAACGATAAAAAGACTCAAGGAGACAAGCCATGCGACACTTTATCGCACTTTTGACGTTGATTTTCTGGGTGGGCGGCACTGCGGTTGCGCAACAAGCGGCCTTTCCCACCAAACCGCTCCGGATTGTTGTGCCAAATGCGGCGGGCGGGGGCACTGATGCCTTTGCTCGGGTGGTGGCGGCGAAGCTTGGCGATCAGTTGGGGCAGTCTGTCATCGTGGAAAACAAACCCGGTGCGCAAGGTGGTATCGGCACGGCCTTTGGCGCTAAATCGGCGCCCGATGGGCACACCATGACCCTAGCCTTTACAAGTACCTTTGCGGTCAACCCGTTTGTACACAAGGATTTAGGTTACGACCCGTTAAAGGACTTTGCGGGTGTGGCGCTTGGCGTCACACAGCCTTATCTTATCGTGACCTACCCCGACGCACCTTATAACTCCTTGCAAGAATTCGCGGACTTCGCCCGCAAAAAAACAGGCGGCGCAACCTTCGCGTCGACCTCGTCTCAGACAGAGTTGATTGGCGTGTTGTTTCAGACGATTGTTAAAACAAAGATGCTTTATATCCCTTACAAGAACGCAACCACCGCTGTCGTGGAGTTGTCTCGCGGCGATATCGATGTCATGGTGGCGAGTCTGCCCTCAGCGATACCGCTGGTTAAAGCGGGCAAGCTTAAAGCGCTGGCCGTAACGGGAAATAAGCGTGTCGAGGCA
>CAIUZV010000110.1 GCA_903903735.1 uncultured beta proteobacterium
ACTATCTACGAAAAGAAAAATGACCTTCACACTCTTACGCAAAATTGTTGCAATTGCCTCTCTGTCAATGTTTTCCACCTTGGCGAGTGCCCAAAACTGGCCCACAAAGCCCGTTCGGATTGTCTTGCAGTTCCCACCCGGCGGCTCAACTGACGTTGTGGCCCGCATCCTGGCTCAGTCGATGACAACCGCCCTTGGGCAGCCTGTCGTGGTCGAGAACAAGCCAGGTGCAGATGGCGCGATTGCTGCCGAATACGTCATGCGTTCAGAACCTGACGGCTACACCTTCTTCCTAGCCTCGAACACACCAATGATGCAGGTTCCGCTCCTGCGCAAAAAACCACCCTACGACCCTGTCAAAAACTTTACCCCTATTTCAATGGTGGGGCGCTATGTGTATGTGTTGGTCGCCAACCCGAACGTACCTGCAAAGAATGCCAAGGAGCTACTTGAGTTCGCAAGCAAGAATCCCGGCAAGCTCAACTACGGAAGCTACAGCGGCGTGACGCAACTGATGCACACAAAACTGACGAAAGAGGCCAAGATTGATACCAACCTGATCCCCTACAAAGGCGAGGGGCCAACCGTTAACGATATGCTTGGGGGACATGTACAGTTCACCTTCGCTACGCCGACGAGCACGCTCTCTCATATCAGCGCGGAAAAGCTTCGTGCGATGGCAGTACTGCTGCCCAAGCGCTCTGCACTACTGCCTGATGTCCCGACCGCTGCCGAAGCCGGGATCCCGACACTTGAGGCAGGAACGTGGGCCGCGCTTTTTGGTCCAGCAAACATGCCACCTGAGCTGGCAAACCGCATGAGCGAAGCGATCAACGCGGCGATGGCTAGGCCGGACGTGCGTGACCGTATCGCCAAGCAGGGTTTCGATCTGGGTGGATCAACGCCCAAAGAGCTGGGAAGCTTTGTTCAAGCACAGCTCAAAGCTTGGGGGCAGGCGTTTGCCGAAGCAGGCTTAAAGCCTGAATAACTATTGATCCAGCTTGATGTTGTATTCCTTTGCGACGCGCTGCCATTTGCTGATTTCAGCGCGTCGGAAAGATTCCAACTCTTGTGGTGATGAAGCAATAATTTCACCGCTGAACGCTGCAATGCCCGTGATCACTGAAGGCTGCTTCATCACATTTGCTAAGGCTTGATTCAAACGCGTGATGACAGCAGCCGGTGTAGCGGCTGGCGCGAAGATTGCATTCCACTCATAGCTCGAATAGCCGGCGACGCCGCTTTCGATCATGGTGGGCACATCGGGCAAAACCTCAGAGCGCTTCTCGCCTCCCGATGCAAGCACGCGCAGCTTGCCTGATTTCACATGCGGCAGAATCGTGCCTACGGTTGCAAAGGCCAATGGCACTTGTCCTGACAGCACGTCCGTAATCGCAAGCGCCCCGCCCTTGTAGTTCACTGCTTCTAAATGAGTGCCGGCCAAGGCGTTAAACAAGGCGCCAGCTAAGTGTTGCGCGCTGCCTGCTCCCGACGTCCCATAATGCACAACCGACGTTTTGGGCTTCGTGAGAGCGATCAATTCTGCAACGGTCTTGGGTGCAAAACCAGGATTG
>CAIUZV010000111.1 GCA_903903735.1 uncultured beta proteobacterium
CACTGCTCACGCGCCCAATGCACTGCCTCATCTATGAGGGCCGTCAACTCCGGCTCATCCAGGTTGGAGGCAGCAGACTTCGCTTGCTCTACCGCCTTCTCCAAAAGATAGGAGCGTACCGCCTCCTCGATAAAGCGGGACAGATCGCCCTTGCGGCCTCCGCCCTGCGCGGCAATAAACATGCGCACCGATTGATCGGTTTCAGGCGACACAGCAACATTCCAGCGGACGGTATCCATGCTTACTCCAGTTTGTAGGTGCGTAGGCGCTTAGGTGTTTACACACCGAGCGGCATGATTATGCCGATGGTTGGGTTCAGTAGGCCCACACAGCCCATGCTGCGCCCGCAACTATCTCAGGCCGCTTGGCGAATACGCATGTCAAAGTGAAGTCCAGCAGCACTGGCCATGTTGACCAGCGCGTCCAGGCCGAACAGATTGATCTTGCCGCGCATCAAATCTGAAATGCGTGGCTGTGCGCTATCTTTCGCGGGAACGACGAGCGAGTATGCGAAAGCCCATGACGGTGCCTTTTCGTAGGAACGCATAGCCAGTAAGCAGATAGCCGATGATCGCGACTGCGAGGGCTATCTTGGAGGCTACGGGCAACTGAGACCACTCGCCCGACTTAACTTCATAGCAGTCTGCCAAAGCTGTGACGACATAGAAGCCTGCTACGCCGATGCCGACAAGGAACGTAAGCATACCGACGCTGGCAAGCGCGGCAACGCGGCGAAACGCCCCATCGCCATCTTGAAGGCGGGTAACGCCAACAATGCGAGCGTCTGGCTTGAGCGATGCGGACGCGTCCTTCACGAGAACCTTCAGGATCAGCGAGTCGCCTGGGTTCAGCAACATTGGAGCCACAGTAAGCGAGTGCGCTTCAAAGACCAACTCGGGCGTAAGGCTCCCTGGAAGGACCGCGGCTGTGTCCACGGTGAGGATCTGAGCCGGTGCAGCGGCCGAGAACGAAAGAGGACGTTCGAAATCGCTTGATCTGATCGGCTCCGACCCGGCGTTCCACACCCGGACCAGGAAGACCGTGAGCGATTGCACGGGGCTGCCGTCGTAAAGGACTTGGACCTTGTTCTCCAACTCCTCCCGCACCGTAAGGAGAGTTGTACGGGAGATGATTTCATAAGCTAGCCGCTTATTTAGCTTCTGCAGTCTATAGATCGCGGCATAAGGCCATGTGCTCTTTGAATTCATCCCACTCAGACCCGAGTGCATCCGCGGATTCGGGGCCGTCAATATGGGCGAGCTGCATTAACCTTTGCAGCAAATCATTTTTAGTACTTTGCGACGCTTCGAAAGCGTCTAAGTTTTGCGCTTTGAGTTGTTCAAACTCTAGCTCCAACATATCGAAAAGCTCGCGCGCCAACGCCTCAGCCTGAGCCAAATGCTCTGCTGAGGGGGCCACTGCTGTCGCTGCTTCCGTCATTACTATGTCGGTCATGCGCGCTCTAAGTCAGATCAGTTGGTGATCAGTTTTTCCAAGGCGACAAAGCTCTCGGCGATGCGGCGTGGATTGACGGGGTAGTTACCGTCTTTGATCGCTTGCTTGATCGACTCGACCTTGGCGCGGTCAAATTCAGGCTGGGCCATGACCTTTTGGGCCACATTGCTCAAACTGATTTTGTCGGCACCAGGCGCAGCTTTCGCAGGCGCAGACTCTTCTTTGGCCGAAGCTGCAGAAGCGCCTTTTGGGTCAACTTTCTCAATCGCGTTGCGGGCAGCCGCATTCGATTGGGTCATACGACCGTAATTCGAGATGGGATCACTCATATCGTTCTCACTTTCTAGACCCGAAATGCGGGTCAAACCTTTTCACAACACTCAAATCGACACCAAGTTTTAGAACTTGAGGCCTTTCCATTAAAAAACCTTCAAATACTTGCACAAGCACGTTTTTGAATACTTTGGAATTCATATTAACGAATTCTCGCTGTGTTGGGTCCTGTGATCACCGCTATCAATGATCGACCCGACTCGCTGTTTTTCAAGCGCACTTGTTCACCTAAACCAC
>CAIUZV010000112.1 GCA_903903735.1 uncultured beta proteobacterium
AATCAGCGCCTCGGCACAGGCGTACATCGTGGCAAAGTAACTACTGGCAAAGTACAGGTGTTCGGTGTTGTTGGATTTCCAGTCAAAGCCAAGCCATTTCACGGCGTCGATGATGGCATCGACGTATTCTTGTTCTTCTTTTTCTGGATTGGTGTCGTCGAAGCGGAGGTGACACACGCCGCCATAATCACGTGCCAAGCCAAAGTTCAAGCAAATGCTTTTTGCGTGACCGATATGCAAATAGCCATTGGGCTCGGGAGGAAACCGGGTGCGTATGCGAGCAATATCAGATGAGCCGCTTGCCTGAACGGAGGCAGGGCCCGGCGCGCCCGCCCAGCGCTTGCCCTCAAACTTTTGCGCAGCGAGATCGGCATCGATGATATTGCGTAGAAAATTCGTAGTGACGGGGGCGGAGGATTCTTGGGTCATACCGTTTCAGAGGGCGCAATAGATAGCATCAAAGGCACATTTTGCCACGACCGAGGCCATCCTACCGGGAACGGCCCGCATCAGAGGTTTAGGCCGTCGTCAGCAGGGGTAACCGGACCTCGACTTGTAGCCCACCTTCTGGGCCCTGACCGAGTGTCAGCGTGCCGGCATGTGCGCGCACAATCGACTCGACCAGCGACAGCCCAAGGCCGACGTTGCCTGAGCGGGTGCGTGCTTCATCGAGCCGTACAAAGGGCTTCAGCGCCTCTGCGCGCAAGGCTTGAGGAATACCTGGGCCGTGATCCGTCACGGTGAGCACCGCGGTCTTTGCCTCAGCCACGAGGCACACATGCACCGGGGGGGCGCCGTGATGTAGGGCGTTACCGATGAGGTTGTCCAGCAAGCGGGAGAGCGCCACCTGATCGCCTCGAATTGACCCTCGCGCGGGTTCCCCATCTAGGTGTACGGCCTTGCCAGTTTGCTGCCAGGTGGCGACTCGCTCACGCAGCCAGTGATCCAACGAAAAGCTTGTGAAACGGTAGGACTCTAGATCAGTGCCTCGCAGGTAATGAATGAACTGGTCCACGATATGCTGCATATCCTGCAAGTCGTTGCGCAGGCCCTCTTTCAGGGCTGGTTCGTCCGACATTTCTACGCGTAGCCACATACGTGAAAGCGGAGCTTTCAGGTCGTGTGGCAGGCCGGCTAGCAGCGTGCGCTTGGTCGACTCCGACAGGCGCAGCGCCGCCAGCATGGCGTTAAACCGCTCGCCCAGCACCCGTAATTCTGTGGGGCCGGTGGGATCAACGGGCGCAGGGGTTCCGGCGGCTAATTTGTCGGTTGCTTGCATCAGACGAGTAATGGGCCGCGTGACATGCCATGAAAACAATACCCCAACGAACATAATGACGACTAACCCAATGAGCCAATACACAATCAGTGAGCTCGCCAAGGGCGGTTTGAGCTGCTCCAGCGGGATCACAAGCCAGTCGCGTAGCCTTGTGGGCACGGGTTCACTGAGCTGAGGCAGTGAGATATACAGTTCGGGTGGCTGCCCGTAGGACACGGCGATGCGACTGTCGCCACTCAGACGCTCGTTCAGACTCTCCAGCAGGCCGCTGATGCTGCGGTCGCTGGTGCTGCTTGCACGCACGCCTTGCGCGCTTTCGTTGCCAGTTGGGTCGGTGTCGGCCAGGGGTCGATTGATGAGTCGACGGGCGCCAGACTGCGTATTGGTTTGTTTTTCCTGGGCCGGCTGGATGCGCACAGCCTCTGCATTGGCAGGGGTGGGTTTACGCAAGAGCCGGACATCATTGGGCAGCGGGCGCGACCAGAGCCGCCACTGCCCCTCTGAAGCCTGCCTGACAAATTCGGCGCGGTCAGCAGGGGCTGCATGTTCCATCGAAAAATGTAGTGCGCGGATGGTCGTCGCGATTAGGTCGAGCGCAACGGTCTGCGCGTGATCCCGTTGATACAGCGAGGCCAGATAGAGCGTCGCAAATTGTCCGGCCAGCACGCTGATGAGCAACAGGGCAATTAAGCGGGCGCGTAGGGATTGCGGCACAAGCGAGGGTGTCTTCTTCAAGGGGAAAAACGATAGCCGGTGCCCCAGACTGTTTGAATCCAGCGGGGTTGTTTAGGATCATCTTCGAGCGCCCGTCTCAGGCGGAGAATCGCGATGTCGATCGCACGATCACTGCGCTCGCCGGCTTCATCATCGCGTGCAAGTGTCATGAGTCGCTCGCGTGAGAGTGGCTTGCCGGCGCTTTGTAGGAGCGCTTCGAGCAAATTGATTTCACCGCCGGTCAGTTTGACGAGTTGCGCATGCTTGCGCAGTTGACGCATGACCGGGTCGAAGACAAAGTCACCGAAGGCGATGGGTGCCTGACGTTTGTTTGAGGAAGAGCCGCCTTTGCGCCGCAATACGGCCTGAATTCGGGCAAGTAATTCTCGTGGATCAACAGGCTTGCCAACGTAGTCGTCTGCGCCCGCCTCTAAGCCGATAATGCGGTCGACCGACTCGTCGCGTGCGGTAAGCAGGATGACGGGGATGTCTTCACCCTGCGCCCGAAGGGTGCGTAACGCTTCGGCCCCATCGCCGCCCGGCATCATGCGATCCAACACCAGTAGTTCGGGCGAAAAACGCTGAATCAATGCTGCAAGGTTGCGTGCGTCTGGCGCAAGCAAGGTATCAAAGCCGTGCTTGTTGAGGTAATCGGCCAGCAGCTGCCGTAGGACGGGATCGTCATCCACCACCAAAATTTTGGTACATGCCTCGGACATGGGTTGTGATTCCTTTTTTGTGTAGTGTGCAATGTCCTGACCGTTTGAGCAAGTGTATCCACTACAATCTAGTCATGCCGTTGCTTATGTTTTTATATGTCTAAGTCGCAAACTCTTGCGGCCGATGCTGCCCCTTCTGTGGCCGCAGGACGAATTGCCTCAAATAAAAGCGCACGACGCGTGCTGGCCAGCGTGTTTGGTTACGAGTCCTTTCGCGGCGATCAAGCGGCGATCGTCGAGCATGTGATTGAAGGCGGAGACGCGCTCGTCCTCATGCCAACCGGGGGTGGTAAGTCTCTGTGCTATCAGGTACCCGCGCTCGTGCGCCCCGGTACGGGCATCGTCATTTCACCCCTCATCGCTTTGATGCAAGATCAGGTGGATGCCTTAACCGAA
>CAIUZV010000113.1 GCA_903903735.1 uncultured beta proteobacterium
GATACAGCTGAAAAGGACTATCCGGATACGAGACGAACTTTCCGGCCTCATTGCCGGTGGAAATCGTCGCGTGCGGCACAATGCCTAAGTTCGCCACCTCGTGCGCAATGGCAGCGGGCAAGCCCCGCGCCCCGAGGTCTGACGACACCGCGTCAGGCTCAGTAGCTTCAAGGGAGACAAGCTCTGGGGATAATTCAGTTTTCTTAGGGTTCTTGGGCGAGGCCATGCTAGACTTATTCGGGTAAGCCCTTGGATTTGGGCTGAACCGTACATTATGTTCCGTCCAGCGCAAAGCGTCCACTCCAAACTCGAACACCCCTTTTTTTCCTCCTTTGATTGTCATCCTCTCAACATGAGCACCCTCTTTCAATCCGTCGAACTTGCCCCCCGTGACCCGATCTTGGGCCTCAATGAACAATTCAATGCGGATCCCCGCAGCACCAAGGTCAATCTGGGTGTGGGCGTCTATTACGACGACAACGGCAAGATCCCTCTGCTCGCCGCCGTACACAAAGCCGAAGTGGCACGTGTCGAAGCCGCAGCCGCGCGTGGCTACCTGCCGATCGAAGGGATTGCTGGCTATAACAAAGGCGCCCAAGAGCTCGTGCTGGGCAAGAATTCTTCACTGATTGCAGACGGTCGCGTGTTGACGATGCAAGCTTTGGGCGGCACCGGTGCACTCAAAATCGGTGCAGACTTTATTAAGCAACTTGTGCCAAATGCCAAGGTTGCGATCAGCGACCCGAGCTGGGAAAACCACCGCGCCTTGTTTGAACGCGCGGGCTTCGAAGTCGTGAACTACCCCTACTACGACGCAGCAACGCATGGCTTGAATTTCAAAGGGATGCTCGACGCCCTGCGCAACCTGCCACAAAAGAGTGTTGTCGTTCTGCACGCGTGCTGCCATAACCCGACCGGTGTGGACTTAACGGTTGATCAATGGCGCGAAGTGGCGCAAGTCGTAAAGGCATCGAACCTGATTCCTTTCTTGGACATTGCCTACCAAGGCTTCGGTGATGGGCTTGAATCTGATGCAGCCGCTGTCCGTCTATTTGCTGATCTCGACATGACGATGTTCATCAGCTCGTCTTTTTCGAAGTCGTTTTCGCTCTACGGTGAGCGCGTCGGTGCGCTGACCATCGTCACCGGTAGCAAAGATGAGTCCAATCGCGTGCTCAGCCAGGTCAAGCGCGTGATTCGTACCAACTACTCCAATCCACCAACCCACGGCGGAACGATCGTTTCTGCTGTGCTCAATAGCCCTGAGCTCTTCGCACTGTGGGACAAAGAACTCGCCGGCATGCGCGACCGTATCCGCTTGATGCGTCAGCAGCTCGTTGCAAAACTGACCCAATACGGCGTGAAAGGCGACTGCAGCTACGTGATGAAGCAGCGTGGCATGTTCTCGTTCTCGGGGATGACAGCGCCTCAGGTTGAGCGTCTGCGTGCAGAGCACGGCATTTACGCTGTCAGCACAGGACGCATCTGCGTGGCGGCCCTCAACAGCCACAACATCGACACCGTTGCCAAAGCCATGGCAGAGGTCATGAAAGACTGACCTTCGCTAGTCCTGGTCCCCCAAAAACAGCCTCTTTGACCAAGAGGCTGTTTTTTTATACAGATTTATTTGCCACATCGTATTTTTTAGGGCAAAATAGTGCTGTATATACAAACAGCGCTGTATACATTGACAGCGCATCAATGACAGTGCAACGGGACAAAACAGGCTCAATCATGTCAATCAAACTGACCGACCGCCAGCAACAAATTCTGGATCTGATCCGCGAAGCCGTCATCAACACCGGCTTTCCCCCGACCAGAGCTGAAATTGCCCAGACGCTGGGCTTCAAATCAGCGAATGCGGCCGAAGATCACTTACGTGCCCTCGCCCGCAAAGGCGTGATTGAACTCACAGCTGGCGCCTCGCGCGGGATACGCTTAACCGAAGCTGCCGCAGACTTCTATGGCGATACCAATATTGATCCCGAACGCGTCCGCTCGCACTCACCCGACCATAGCACTCCCACACCGCTGCCTGGTATGGGCCAAATCCTTCTGCCACTTGTCGGTCGTGTCGCTGCGGGCTTTCCGATTCTTGCTACAGAAAATATCGAAAAAGAAATGCATATTGATGCAAACATGTTTACCCAAACCCCAGACTATCTACTGAAGGTCAAGGGACTGAGCATGCGTGACATCGGCATTCTGGATGGTGACTTGCTCGCCGTCAAAAAAACCAACGTTGCGCGCAATGGGCAAATCGTCGTGGCGCGGATTGATGACGAAGTCACCGTCAAGCGTTTGAATCAACAAGGTTCACACATTGAGCTGCTACCCGAGAACGCTGACTTCGATCCAATCGTCGTCACCGCGGATCAAGAGTTCTCCATTGAAGGAATTGCACTCGGGCTCATTCGCAGCACACCGCTGCAATAAGCAGGCATTACGCGAGCGCTAAGTGTCTCGGTAACGTTCAAGCGCGCGTCGGTCGCGCTTAGTGGGTCGGCCTTCAATGTTCTGAGAGGGTTCGACGTAATACTTACGTCGCTCTGCGGCAGTCTGACGCGCTAAGACACTCTCGGCGGTTTCTTCATACAACAAACGAGCCAGCGTGGCTGACCGTCGTGTCTCTGTGATGCCACGTACGACGAGTTCTACGCGCTCTTGCTCACGATGAATCATGAGTTTGTCGCCGACCTTGATCAAACGGGCCGGCTTGGCGCGCTCCTCCCCGACATGCACACGTCCCGCCTCGATTGCCGTCGCAGCAATCGTGCGGGACTTATAAAAACGTGCAGCCCACAACCACTTGTCGAGCCGCACACTGTCGACAAAAACTTGCACTCAGTGTTTGATCACCGGATCCGTCGCAGCGCCTGTGGGTTTAGCCACAACGTCCTGCGCAACCGGTGCTTCCTCAGGCAAGGGTTTTGTCGGGCTCGACAGCGCAACTTCTAACACTTTGTCGATCCAACGAACTGGCACGATCTCGAGATGATTCTTCACATTATCCGGAATCTCTGCGAGATCCTTGACGTTCTCTTCAGGAATCAACACGGTCTTGATACCACCACGGTGAGCTGCCAGCAGTTTCTCTTTCAAGCCACCAATCGCCAGCACTTCGCCGCGAAGCGTGATCTCACCGGTCATCGCCACATCGGCGCGCACTGGAATGTGCGTGAGTGCCGAGACAATCGCTGTCGTAATGGCAATACCCGCAGACGGGCCGTCCTTAGGCGTAGCACCCTCTGGGAAGTGCACGTGGATATCGCGTTTCTCAAAGATCGAGTCAGCAATACCCAAACGCGCGGCGCGTGCACGCACCACACTACGCGCGGCTTCGACCGATTCCTTCATCACATCGCCAATCGATCCCGTCCGCTGAATCACGCCCTTACCAGGCATGTCTGCGACTTCGATCGTCAGCAAATCGCCACCAACTTCCGTCCATGCCAAACCAGTCACTTGACCGATCTGATTTTCTTTCTCGGCCATGCCAAAGTTATAGCGACGCACACCGAGGTAGTCACTCAGGTTTTCAGAGTTGACAATCACTTGTGGAATCACCGCATTGGACTTGGCAGCTTTATTTGCTTCGGATTCAGCGAGAAGTTTTTTAACAACCTTTCTACAGATTTTGCCGACGTCACGTTCGAGTGAACGCACACCCGCCTCACGTGTGTAATAACGCACAATATCGCGCATGGCTGATTCGTCGACCATCAACTCCTCAGACTTGACGCCATTGTTCTTCATCACTTTAGGCAGTAAGTGCTCTTTGGCAATGTGAATTTTTTCGTCTTCGGTGTAGCCCGACAGACGAATCACTTCCATACGATCCAGCAAGGCCGCAGGAATATTCAAGGTATTGCTGGTTGCCACAAACATGACATCCGATAAATCAAAATCCACTTCGACATAGTGATCTTGGAACGTGTGGTTTTGTTCTGGATCTAAAACCTCTAACAACGCCGATGCAGGATCCCCACGGAAATCCATCCCAAGCTTGTCAATTTCGTCAAGCAAGAACAAAGGATTGCGCACAGCCACCTTGGACATGTTTTGCAAGATCTTGCCCGGCATCGACCCAATGTAGGTACGACGGTGTCCACGAATCTCAGCCTCGTCACGCACGCCACCCAAGGCCATGCGGATGAACTTGCGATTCGTTGCCTTGGCAATCGACTGTCCCAACGAGGTTTTACCCACGCCTGGAGGTCCGACCAGACAGAGAATCGGCGCTTTCACCTTGTCCACGCGCTGCTGGACCGCGAGATACTCCAAGATACGTTCTTTGACTTTGTCTAGACCATAGTGGTCAGCATCCAAGACGCTCTCTGCGTTCGGAATGGAGTTATTGACCTTACTCTTTTTACGCCAGGGCAAACCAATCACTGTGTCGATGTAGTTACGCACCACGGTCGCTTCAGCGGACATGGGCGACATGAGCTTTAACTTCTTGAGCTCACCGTCGACTTTCTTGCGTGCATCTTTAGGCAGATGCGCCGCTTGGATTTTCTTCTCAAGCTCTTCGATATCGGCGCCTTCTTCGCCCTCGCCTAACTCTTTCTGGATCGCTTTGACCTGCTCGTTCAGATAGTAGTCACGCTGACTCTTCTCCATCTGCTTTTTCACGCGACCACGAATGCGCTTCTCGACCTGCAAGATATCAATCTCGGTTTCGAGCTGGCTCAGCAATGCTTCAAGGCGCTCAGATGTGGAGATGATCTCCAGCATTTTTTGTTTCTGCTCGAGCTTGAGCGGCAAGTGTGCGGCGATCGTATCGGCCAGCCGACCGGCATCATCGATCCCGGCGAGCGAAGTCAGGATTTCTGGCGGGATCTTCTTGTTCAGTTTGACGTACTGCTCAAACTGACTGACGATCGCGCGACGCAAGGCTTCGATCTCAGCGCCCATCGTGACATCAGGTGCGATCGGGACCAACTCAGACGTGAAGTGCGTCTCCACGTCTTGTATTTCTGTGACGCGAGCACGCTGCGCGCCCTCGACCAAGACTTTAACGGTACCGTCTGGCAACTTCAGCATCTGCAGAATGGTGGCCACACAGCCGATTTCGTATACGTCCTCGGGAGTAGGATCGTCTTTACCAGCCGATTTCTGGGCAGCGAGCATGATGCTCTTGCCGGCTTCCATCGCAGCCTCTAGTGCCCGAATCGAACGCGGACGTCCCACAAAAAGTGGGATCACCATGTGGGGAAACACCACCACATCGCGCAAAGGCAATAAAGGCAGGTTAATTGCTTCAGAAGGCAGGATCTGATTTCCAGACATGAACACATCCTAAGAAAAACTCGATAAATCCGGACTGATTTATCGACACAGCACATCGCAACTTCACGAATAGACTTGTTATGTGGACAATAGCCGAAATTTCAAGATTCAGCCCTCAGAATGAACAAAAGCCCCTAAAAAGGGGCCGAAAACTAGAGTTATTACTAGGGTCTAGTTTTGTTCAGGCTGCAGCGTCTCGGACACTTGCTGACGTGGCTGGAGGCTGTTGATCCGCTTCGTCTGCGTAGACCAACAGAGGCTTGCCCTGGCCGTCGATCGCAGCTTCGTCGAGCACCACACGCTTGATATTGCCTTGGGTCGGCAGCTCATACATGGTGTCCAGTAAAGCGGACTCAAGGATAGACCGCAAACCCCGAGCACCCGTCTTGCGCTTGATTGCTTTGCGTGCGATCGCGTGCAAAGCGCCTGGGCGGATTTCAAGCTCGGCACCTTCCATTGCGAACAGCTTTTGAAACTGCTTAACCAAGGCATTCTTTGGCTCAGTCAGGATTTGAATGAGCGTCTCTTCATCAAGCTCTTGTAGGGTTGCCACCACAGGCAAACGTCCGACAAGCTCAGGAATCAAGCCAAACTTCACAAGATCTTCTGGCTCAACATCCAGGAATGTATCGCCAGCAGACTGATCTACCTTGGAGTCAATCGACGCGCCGAAACCGATGCCTGAACGCTCCGTGCGGTTACGGATGACTTTCTCAAGCCCATCGAATGCGCCACCAACAATAAAGAGGATGTTGGTCGTATCAACTTGAACAAAATCCTGATTAGGGTGCTTGCGACCCCCTTGAGGCGGAACCGAGGCAACCGTCCCTTCGATCAGTTTGAGCAGCGCTTGCTGCACACCCTCGCCCGACACGTCGCGGGTGATGGATGGATTGTCTGCCTTGCGTGAAATCTTATCGATTTCATCGATATAGACGATTGCGCGCTGCGCTTTTTCTACTTCGTAATTGCAATTCTGGAGAAGTTTTTGAATGATGTTCTCGACATCTTCCCCAACATAGCCGGCTTCGGTGAGAGTCGTTGCATCAGCCATCACAAAGGGCACGTTCAACTGACGGGCGAGTGTCTGAGCCAACAAAGTCTTGCCTGAGCCTGTTGGCCCAATCAGCAAAATATTGCTTTTTGAAAGCTCAACGTCATCACCTTTTACTTCGCCATGGCGCAAACGCTTGTAATGGTTATAGACTGCTACAGCAAGCACGCGCTTAGGTGTTGTCTGTCCGATCACGTACTGATCGAGAAAGGCTTTGATCTCAGCAGGGGTAGGAAGGTCTGTACGGATCGATTCACGCGCCTGGGCCTGCGCTTCTTCGCGGATGATGTCGTTGCATAAGTCAATGCACTCATCACACACGAACACCGACGGGCCGGCGATCAGCTTGCGGACTTCGTGTTGGCTCTTGTTACAAAATGAGCAATACAGAGTCTTTGTTGGAGCTGATCCTTTCTTATCTGTCATAGCGATCCATTACAGGTTTAAACCGCACGAAGCCGTTAGACTGGGTCTGCGCGCGAAGTCAGGACCTTATCAATCAGTCCATAGGTTACCGCATCAGCTGCCGACATAAAGTTATCGCGCTCGGTGTCGATACCGATGCGCTCAACCGATTGCCCCGTGTTTTCAGAGAGCATCTGGTTTAAGCGCTCACGCAAATCAAGAATCTCGCGTGCCTGGATTTGAATATCAGACGCTTGACCTTGCGCACCGCCCGAGGGCTGATGAATCATGATGCGCGAATTAGGCAAGGAAAAACGCTTGCCTTTGTTTCCAGCGGCCAATAGGAAAGCCCCCATGCTCGCAGCCAGGCCGGTGCAAAGCGTCGAGACCTCTGGCTTGATAAAGCGCATGGTGTCGTAAATCGCCATCCCCGCGTAAACCGACCCGCCAGGTGAGTTGATGTAAAGCGCGACGTCTTTGTCAGGGTTTTCAGACTCAAGGAATAACAATTGAGCCACAACCAAGTTCGCGGACTGGTCATTGACCGGTCCGACCAAGAAAATCACACGCTCTTTGAGCAGTCGAGAATAAATATCAAAGGCGCGTTCGCCGCGCCCCGACTGCTCAATCACCATTGGAATGTAACCAAGGCCGGTCGGCGTCACGGAGGACCCACCGTGCATGGATGCATAAAAGTCGGTAAAACGTTCCATTTAGGCCGTTCCCATGATTTGATCAAAAGGTACTTGCTCGTCTTCGACCTGCGCTTTGGCCAAGGCGTGTTGCACAACATTATCTTCCAAGACAATCCCTTCTACTTCTGCGCGACGGGCGCGGTCTGAAAGATAGTAGCTCACGACTTCAGCAGGTTTCTCGTAGTTGCCAGCGAACTCTTCAATGCGCGCACGCACTTGCTCAGGCTTAGCCTGCAGTTGCGCTTGCTGGACGAGCTCAGACACCAACAAACCTAGGCGAACGCGGCGCTCGGCTTCTGTGGTGAATGCATCGGCTGGAATAGGCATTTTGTCTGCGTTGGGCACGCCGCGCTGAGTGAGTTCGGCACGTGCGGCTTGCACACGGGCTTGACACTCGCTGTCGACCAAGGCTTTGGGTACATCGAAGCTCACGGCGCCAATCAGTGCGTCCATCACGCTTGTCTTGGTGCGTGCCAACGTACGCGCTTTGACTTCACGTTCGACGTTGCCGCGGATATCCGCCAATAGTTTTTCTACGTCTCCCTCAGGCTGGCCAAGTGATTTGGCAAACTCTGAATCGATCACAGGCAAAACGGGCTCGGCCACTTCTTTAACGGTGATGGTGAACTCAGCCGTCTTGCCTGCCACGTCTTTCCCGCCGTAATCCGCAGGGAACGGCAAAGGAAACACTTTCGTCTCACCGGCTTTCATGCCGCGCGTGGCAGTTTCGAACTCAGGCAACATCCGGCCCTGACCCAAGACAAACGGAAAGGCCTCCGCCTGACCACCTTCGAAGGGAACGCCGTCAATCGTGCCGGCGAAATCTAGTGTGACGCGATCTTCGTCTTGTGCAGCACGGCCGTCACGCGCAGCGTATTCAGCACGCTGTTTGCGCAGAATGTCTACGGTGCGTTGCACTTCCGCTTCGCCGACCGTGGTGACAGCACGCTTGATCTTCAGACCAGCCAGATCTGGAACCGTCACAGCGGGATAGACCTCAAATGTTGCATAGAAAGCCAAGGTACCCTCTGGGGTTCCTTCTGTTTTGGGTTCAAGCTTGGGAGCACCCGCAATACGCAAGCCAGACGCTTCAATTGCTTTTTCAAAGGCTTGACCAACTTTGTCGTTGATCGCGTCGTAGCGAATGCCTGGGGCATGGGTACGCTCAAGCATTGCCATCGGCACCTTGCCGGGACGAAAGCCAGGGGCCTTCGCTGTACGCGCGGCGCGCTTGAGTTCAGCTTGAACAGCTGTTTCGACATCGGCCAACAAGACCGAGAGTTCTATGCGGCGCTCGAGGCCGGAGAGGGTTTCAACCACAGGTTGCATGAAAATCTACCAAACAAAGAGGACGGATAGCGCAAAA
>CAIUZV010000114.1 GCA_903903735.1 uncultured beta proteobacterium
ACGCGCTGTAGCCATCCATCAGCTCGCGCGTGAGGACCGCCATCGATACTCCATCACCCGCCTGGTGATGCATCGTCAACATGAATACAGATTCTTGACGACTCAAAATAACTACGCCGGCACGAAGCGACAGATCCTTCGACAAATTGAAAGGCTTACCGGTCTCCAGAGTGATCAACTCGCGTAATTGGCGTTCACGCTCTAATCGGGAATCTATCCCACTCAGATCCGTGACCATCATAAATGTCGTGGCTTCGGGCGCGGGTAGCAAATAGCCCTGCGCATCACCAAGACTATCCTCAATAATCACCGTGCGTAAAGGCTCATGCCGCGCAATAATCGCTGCCAGCGTTTTAGATAGCGCTGCAAGATCTAAACGCCCCTCTAATCTGAGCGCCATGGGGATGTTGTAAATCGGCGAAGGCCCTTCTAAGCGGTCCAACGTCCAAAGTCGCTGCTGGCCGTAAGACAGCAACAACTTACCACCCTCAAGCCTCCCTGCCCCAGACAACAACTCCGGCCCCTGAACGGACTCGAGTTCATCAAGCTGAACCGCAAGCGCCTCTGGGGTTGGATGTGCAAACAACGCACGAAGCGGTAAATCAGCACCTGTTTCATGTCTAACGCGCGCGATCAATCGCATCGCTAGCAGTGAATGACCACCAATTTCAAAGAAATTATCGTCCAGACCGACTGCATCAGTACTTGTTAGCTCAGCGAACAAGCGACAAATCACTGCTTGTGTCCCAGTGACGGGGGCACGATATACGTGTCCGCTCGTCAACAACTCTGGCTTGGGTAAGGCGCGGTGATCAAGCTTGCCATTTGGGGTCAGGGGTAAGCTCTCAAGCGAAACATAACCCGCAGGCAACATGTAGTCAGGCAAGCGCGATTCAATTTTCGCGCGCAATACTGCCGAAGATGGAACCGACAGGCCCTTTTGCGGCACCAAGTAGGCAATAAGCCGATGTTCATCTAAATGCGGAAGCGCAATGACGGTGGCCTGTGAAAGCACCTCTGAAAAAGCATCCAACAACACGGCTTCGATCTCTCCGAGTTCGATACGATAGCCGCGAATTTTTACTTGATCATCCACCCGACCAATAAACTCTATCGAACCATCTGCCCGTCTTCGCGCTAAGTCACCAGTGCGATACATCCTCGCACCAGGTGGCCCGAAGGGACACGCCAAGAAGCGTTCGGCAGTCATGCCAGAGCGGCCGAGGTAACCTCGCGCCAGCCCAATTCCCGCAATATAGAGCTCCCCGGTCACACCGCTCGGAACAAGTTCGAGATTTTGATTAAGCAAATACACTTGTGCGTTAGCGAGCGGGAATCCAATCGGAACGAGCGGATCCGCCCCTTTCTTGTAGCGCCTACTATCAAGGGGCACACTCATGGTCGCGCAAACTGTGGTTTCAGTCGGGCCGTAGGCGTTGATCATGACGCGGTCTTGCGCAAATCTTGCGACAATGCTGGGCGGACACTGATCCCCACCAACAACAATACACCGCACGGTAGAAAGTTTTGACTGCGCAGGAATGAGTTGCAGCACATTAGGCACACACATGAAGTGCGTAATTCGCCTCCGGTCACACAACAGGGCAAAATCAGGCCCCACAAGGGCCGACTCGGCAACACTAAGAAGCTCGATCGACGCGCCAGCAACTAAGGCCATCCCAATTTCAGCAGAAGCCACATCGAACGCCGGTCGTGCAACCTGAAGACATCTGTCCCCAAGTCTAATATCCAACTGTCGCCGATGCTCTAACACCATCTGGGCCTGAGAGCGTCTTGACACCCCAACACCTTTTGGTCTACCAGTCGATCCTGAGGTGTAAATCAAGTAAGCGAGATGTTCCGGAAAAATAGAACGCTTACTCGACAAACGTGTCGGCGATGTTGTGGGCAACTGCTCAATCATTTTTTGATGCTCAGCATCATCCAGGTACAAAACAAACTCTGGAGTGACATCGCCCTCACCCCCAACCAACTCAAGGCCTTCGGCGCGCGCCTCATCAATGCCTTGCAACAGTGCCAGATAGCTTTGCCGGGTTGTCGCGAGTATATTTGTGCCGCTATCGCTCAGCATAAACTCTAAGCGCGCCGCGGGATAATCGGGATCAAGCGGCAGGTACGCCGCGCCAATTTTTAATGCAGCGAGGATAGTAATCACCATTTCGGGCGTACGATCCAGCAAAATCCCTACGATTTGGTCTGGCCCAACGCCCAGCTCCAACAAGTGATGTGCAAGCTGATTAGAACGAGCATCTAAATCCGCGTAGGTCAGACGCGTTGATTCATAAGCGATCGCAACGGCATCCGGATGGGCTTGAGCTGTACGTTCGAACAGCTCAGGCAGCGACATCGGCTGCTCAACCAACGACAACTCGGGACCTCTAGAAAGTGCAACTTGACTTGAAATACCCTGTGAATTCAGTAAGGGCAAATCGTACACGTACTGATCCGGCGAGTCACAGAAGCTCGACAACAAGGCGCTCAGTGATTGCGTCCAACTTCCCACGACACCTGCATCGAATAAATCTGCGTCATATTCGAAGCCACCAAAACAAGGTCCATCCTCAGCGGGCGCCAAAAATAAAGTGATATCAAATTTTGCATTAGGCGGCACGACTGTTTCGAAATTAGACTCAATGCCGGGGATATTCAATTCGACAGACGTTTTTGGCTGCAGCGCAAACATCGCTTGAAAGACTGGCGTATGCGAAAGCGATCTTGCGACACCAAGACTCTCTACAAGCCGGTCGAAAGGAAGGTCTTGGTCAATAAGCGCCTCTTCTACGCTTAAGCGCGCACGCCTTATTAATTCTTTTGTGGTGCAGTTTCCGGCAAGCGACACCGGCAACGCCAGCGTATTCACCAAAAATCCGACAAGATTTTCAGTTTCAACACGACTTCTACCCGCAACCGGAGAACCCACGACAATTTCCTGCTGCCCCGCAAGACGCCCCAAAAAGGTTGCATAGGCGGCAAGCATGACCACAAACAACGTGGTTCCTTCTTGACGAGCGACGAACTCAAGCGCTTGCATCACCGACTCGGGTATTGAGATAGGAGCATATCCGGCGCGCCTAGCTCTATTTGGATCACGCGGATGATCCGCCGGCAACGTCAAACTCTCAGGAGCATGAGAAAGACGCGTCTTAGCCCTGGCAATTTTTGAATCAATGTCATGGGACAAACTAGCCTGCTGCCACGCTGCCCAATCACTATATTGAATCGGCAAAGGATCCCAAACAGGACTTTTACCGCTGGAGAACGCGATGTACGCCTCGGCCAACTCTCGTATCAACACGATCGCGGATGCACCGTCACCAGCTTGATGATGAAGCGTAATAGTGAGGATAATCTCTGATGCAGAAATTTCCGTTAAGTGTGCTCTTAGTGATAACTCACAACTCAAATCGAAGGGTATTGACGTTTGCGCAAGAAGAGCCTGTCGAGTGATGAGGGTCCGTTCTTCCTCCGAAGCGCCAGGCTCAAAATCCAGCTTAGAGTAGATCAATACATTTTGCGTGGGTGGGACGTCAATCAGAGAGCCAAGAGGCATTCCATCTGAGCCCGCAATCATGCGTGTACGCAAAGGCTCATGGCGAGCGATGAGTGCCACAAGAGCTTTCTCTAGCGCCGACCGATCAACCTGTCCGCGCATACGAATCGCAATGGGCATGTTGTAAGTCGCAGACACACCCTCGATTTGGTCCAATGCCCAAAGTCGGCGTTGTCCAAAAGACAATACAACTTCACCACCTTCCTTGTGGCCCGCGCCAGGAGCCAGCACAGGCCCCTCATCAAGCCCAAGCCAATCAATTTGCGGCGCAAGCGTTCCCGCTGTTGAATACGTAAAGAGTGTACGGAGCGAAACGTTGCGATCCAAATCTCGACGTAATCGCGCAATCAAACGCATGGCTAAGAGAGAGTGCCCCCCTATTGCGAAAAAACTATCGTCCAGTCCAACCTGCTCGGTTCCAGTGAGTTCCGCAAATAAGTCGCAAAGAAGAATCTCTGTTGATGTCTTCGGTGCACGATAGTGGGTAAGACTCGCCTGAACATCTGGCTCAGGCAAAGCGGGTCGATCCAACTTCCCATTATTCGTCAGTGGCAATACGTCCAACGCGATACAAACGCTAGGAAGCATGTACTCTGGCAAAGTCTGTGCGAGCGCTGCACGCACCTCCGAAGAGTCAGGAGCAGTACAGTCCGAAAGTGGAACAAGATACGCAACCAAATGGGGTTCGCCGGAAATGGTCTTAACCGAAACAACCGCTTGCGCAAGTAATGTTGAGAATCTATCAAGCAAGGCTGCTTCAATTTCCCCGACTTCTACGCGATATCC
Source organism: uncultured beta proteobacterium (assembly GCA_903903735.1). Lineage (GTDB taxonomy): Bacteria > Pseudomonadota > Gammaproteobacteria > Burkholderiales > Burkholderiaceae_B > Zwartia. Next base: position 4,358 of record CAIUZV010000114.1, read on the forward strand.
ACGTATCTTGATCTGCGTATCACCGCGCCCGATGAAATCAATTAAGTTATCCTTTGATCGTCGCGCAAGATCGCCAGTGCGATACATTCTTCGACCAGGCTTACCAAACGGGCAAGCAATGAATCGTTCAGCGCTTAAGCCGGGACGGTTTACGTAACCACGAGCGAGCCCTTCACCCGCGATATACAGCTCACCAATCGTGCCGGGCAATACCGGCTCTAAACAAGAATCCAGAATATACGCTTGTGCATTCGCTACAGCAGTCCCAATAGAAACCCGCGCGCCATCCTCCTGCTCTCCCGTCACACGAACCCAGGTTGCGCACACCGTCGCTTCGGTCGGGCCATATCCATTCACCACGACAGGCTGGTTAGATTGTCGAATAAATTGCGACAACTGGTCATGTCTAATCGACTCAACACCTGTCAACATTTGCTTCAACGGCAACTGCAGTTTCGCATCTCTCAATAAATCTGAAACGACAGGCACTACACCAGCCGGCAAATAAATCGAATCCACGCGCTGGGAGATAAGCTCTCGAACAAGCGCATCGAGATCCGTTAAACCTGGAAGTCCTAGCACCAAGGCACTTCCCGTTAGCAGTCTGTTAAAAATATCCCACACCGCGACGTCAAACGCAGGTGAAGCGATAAGCGCTCCACGCAGGGGTTGCTCACATCCCGAAACCGCCTCGAAAGCGACAACGAAGTTCGCGACATTAGAATGCGCAACACCCACCGCCTTAGGCTTGCCCGTGCTGCCTGAGGTGTAAATTAAATACGCGAGATTAGAAGGGTGTACAGAGAAGTCCCCGTCCTCCACCACAAGCGACGCTCGATCGTGGGCACGCAGCCGATCCAAGATTGGACGCGAGTCCAAACAAAGAAAACGTGGCAAATTACTTTCGCCATCAACGTCACTGAGTCGAGTCTCTTCTTGTGCCCCTTGGGCGAAGGCGGTACGCAGCGCCGACTCATGCACTTCTTTCGATAAAACGAGTTGCGCGCCGCTGTCGGACAACATGAAGGCCAGTCGTGAGGGCGGGTACTGCACATCGAGCGGAAGATACGCCGCGCCGGCCTTTAACACTGCCAAAATAGAAATAATCAAATCTGTTGTGGGTTCAAAAAATAGCGCAACGATCTGATCCGAATGAATACCCTCTGCACGCAAAAGCCGAGCAAGCTGATTCGACCGCTCATCTAACTCAGAATACGTGAGGGTCTGCCCTGCGTAATCGATTGCAACCGCGTCCGGCCGCAGCTTCACCTGCTCTGCAAATAGCTCGGGGATCGTGCACGTCAACCTCGCATCAACCACCGAGGTGCCAGCAGACGCCAACAACAGCGTTTTGCGCCTGTCTGACGTAAAAATTGGCAGGGTATCGATCAAATCCCTATCGGAGTGACTCATCGCCTGCGCAATGGAAATGAGTGCCTGAGCCCAGTCGTTCACACTAGACGAATCGAATAAGTCGGCGTCGTAGTCCAGTGCACCAACAAGTGCTCCAGTGCGATCTTTTGACAACATCAACATCAAATCAAACTTCGCCCGAGGCAGACGAACAGACTCAAGACTGCAGTTGAGACCTGCCAACTGTGGCGCTGTAGCCTCTTGTCCTTCAAATGCAAGCATCGTCTGGAATACTGGCGTTTGTGACAACGAGCGTGCACCACCTAAATGGTCGACTAATCGATCAAATGGTAAATCTTGATCGACCAGAGCCCCTTCAACGCTATTGCGCGCATTGGCAATCAGCTCCCCTACTGTGCAGCCTCGTGGCGTTGCCACCGGCATCACAACAGTATTTACTAAAAATCCAACAAGATTTTCGGTCTCTACTTGATTTCTTCCCGCGACTGGCGCACCAATCACAAAATTTCGCTGGCCAGTAATGCGCGACAGCATTGCTGAATACATCGCCAACACAACTGCGAACAATGTGGTGGCATGTTGACGTGCCAAGACATCCAAACCTTTAACAACGGCCGGAGGAATGAATAACTTGGCTTCCCCTGAAGTCCGCGAACGATTCGGATCACGGGGATAGTCAAGCGGTAGGTTTAGGGTCTCTGAAAACTCAACGAGTCGTTGCTTGGCGCGTTGTAATTTTTCATCAATCTGCTCTGCAAGCGAGTCTTCTTGCCAAGCAGCCCAATCACTATAAAACACTGGCAAATCCAGCCAGTCGGGCATCTGATTTTTTAAGCGCGCATCATACGCCTGCGTTAACTCGCGAAACAAGATTGCCATCGAAGCGCCATCACCAGCATGGTGATGAACGGTCAGACAAAAAATCCCCTCTCCCTCCGTAATCTTGATATACAACGCGCGGAGAGGAATGTCATGAGCAAGATCAAAAGGTCGAGCAACCTCAGCTAGTAAAATAGCATTCGCCTCTCGGTTACGCGCCTCTACTCCTCCAATGTGATCAAGTTCAAGCTGGCGAATGACAACGACATCAGTAGGCACATCCACAACGTAGCCGACTGGCTCACCCTCAGCGTCTGCAACAATCGTCGTTCGCAGAGGTTCGTGTCTTTCCAATACATCGATTAGCGCAAGGTTTAGAGCGAAAAGATTTACCGTCCCCTTCAGCCGCAGAGCTGCTGGGATGTTATAGGTTGCCGACGGGCCATCGAGCGCATCAAGCGTCCATAAGCCGCGCTGCCCAAATGACAAGACGACTTCGTTATCTTCGTGATAGCTAGGCTCAACCGGTCGTGCCGACAAAATCGAATCGATGACTGCATTGTTATTCATATCTTCAAGGCGTTTCATAAATTAGGTATCTGCCTTATTTCGCTTTCGGCGACCTGCGCCCGCAATAATTGATGGGGCTGGGCTCGCCTTAACTTCAACGAGGTGCGGCGCGAGAGCTCCGGGCGTTGAATGCATGAATAAGTCACGCAAAGCCAGCTCCAGGCCATGCGTCTGTCTTAACTGAGCGATCAGTCTTATTGCCAATAACGAATGCCCGCCGATTGCGAAGAAGTTGTCGTCCAGCCCCACATGGGTGTTATTGGTGACCTCAGCAAACAGCTGACACAGAATCTTCTCGGTCTCGGTGCGTGGCGCCCGATGCTCGGCTAAGTTGCTCACCAAGCCCGGCTCGGGCAGACGACGCCGATCGAGCTTGCCGTTAGGCGTGAGCGGTAAACTCTCCATCGTCACATACGACTGCGGCGCCATAAACTCCGGCAAGGTCTCCAGCAA
>CAIUZV010000115.1 GCA_903903735.1 uncultured beta proteobacterium
ATTTAGGTGAACAATAAGCAGAATCATTGCGCCTGTTTCTTGGGCTAAGTTGCCAAGAGGCATCAGAACCCGCCGGACGTCACTGTCTTTGTAACTATCAACCTTTGTGCCAAGGTATGCGCTAGGCGGGTCAATGATGATTAGCCGCACATCACCAATTTCTAAGGCACGATCCCTAAGGTCCGCGATATCTGAGTCAAGCTGAAACATATCAACTTCAGCACCTTCACGGGCCACGCCTTCAACGATATGTACTTTGGAAATATCTGCATCAGCAGCATCTAGTCGAGGCCGAATGGTTCGTGCCGCGTCATCTTCGTTTGCCAGGATGATTACTGAGCCAATATTGCCAAACCCACCAGTTCCCGGCAAGCCTTTCCCTGTTGTGACACCTGCGGCTAAGTTGATTGAAATTTGACTTTTGCCAAGTCCCGGCTGCCCCCCAATGACGGCAAGCATTCCTAGAGGAAAACTTTGATCAACAAGCCACTCAACATGTTCAGGCTCAATGTCTGCAGCGCATACTGTTTTTAACCTCCCATTTCCAAATTCCTTTGCTTTGGGTTTTGTGTTTGATGGCAATTCACCTGAGTAACCAGCCCGTCGTGCATGGTAAACAAGCGTTCCAAATCCAATTGGTTTTGCGCTATTGAAGCTATCCCAAACTCTGTTGAATGCCGACTCATCCCATGATTTACCTTGTGCACTCCAAGCGCTTGCAAGGTCATATGCAGAATCCCAATTGGTAGCCGCTACAGACCAAACAATATTTCTCCACTGATCATATTCAAGATCGGGATCAACCGAATTTAAGAGCGCGCCAACAGTTGCAATATTTTCTGTCGTCTCAGGATTTTCGAAGCCTTTGCGTTTAGCTACGCCCTTACCTTGCGCATCATCCGACTTGGTAAAGATTGGCAGTTTTAAAAGTGCCGCGTCAATTGCATCACCTAAATCTTCAAACGGCTGAAGTTTTCCACCTTTCTGTTTGTAATGCGCAAGAAGTGGCATTTGAGGGTTTTTGAAATTCAGTGTCCCAGCGACACGAAGAATCCTTGCAGCGTCTGCCGTGATTGGGTCCGCATTCAAAAACATTCGCTTGGCTAATTCTTGAAGCTTTTCCGCAACAAGCTGCCAATCTCTCCTATCTATCACCTGAGAAAGTGCCCAGATCGCATGAACCCCACGACCGGTGTAATGAATTGCCGTTGGCTGTGGCAACAAAGTTTGATTGATAAAAATGTTCAGCGCACCCTCAACCTCAGTGACTGACTCGTATTTGCTCCCCTTATGCGCATCAATATCTAGCCATAAGGCACAAAGCGCCTCCGCATTGTCTTGAGTCCGAGCCGCCAAAGGATCGGAGTATGTTGCCATTGACACCCAAGTATCAGCGGCCACTCCGTGGACAGCTATAAGTGACAAAGCTTCCGCGTCATCTTTGAACCGGATTTCCCGAAATTTACCGTTTACATGTTTAAACGCCAACACACCCGGACCTGAACGCACCAATTTCAAATAGGCCGCCTGTTCAGAAGCTCTAAGTTGTTGATTTAATTGAATATTTTCACTAAAATTTGCCATGAAAGTTCCTAGAGGAACCCGGCCAAGCGCAGAGAATTTTGTACAGGTGGTCTGCGACTGGTCGGGGATTCAGAGACCCGCCAGCTTGAACTGGTGGGAACTTTGACCTTTGCGTCGCAAACAAGTTTTAAGTGGATGTCGGACCACTACAGGCACTATTGGTGGTCGTTACCGTAGTGACTGATCCTCTCTGCCAAAGACAGCGAAGTTGGTTTGAGGCATTGTGCAAACTTCGTGGCGCAACGTGTTGTTGCGTTGAAAATATGTTAGCGCATTTTTTTCAGCAATTCAATGCCTTTACCCCAATTTTTGTGCAAGCTCTTTTGCGGATGGCCTGTAATAGTGTTTCAAAACCATCAAACTTTTGTGCCCGCTCACTGCCGCCA
>CAIUZV010000116.1 GCA_903903735.1 uncultured beta proteobacterium
AACAAGCATCCCCGAGATTGTCGAAATCTATCGCTTGAGCGGCGATGCCGACTACTTACTAAAAATTGTCGTGCCGGATATCGATCGCTATGACAGCGTCTACAAAAGACTCATTCGCTCGGTAGACCTCTTAGACGTCAGCTCAGCCTTCGCCATGGAAACCATCAAGTGCACCACTGCCCTACCACTTGATTACGCGCAGTGAGCTTAGTTCCGATCGTCATGCATGGATGGGTCTGCCATCCAAGCTCGCGTCAAGGTGTAGGTGACGGCCAGCGCGACGGGGCCAACAAAGATCCCGATCAAACCAAAACTAATCAAACCGCCAATCACTCCCGCAAAAATCAATAACAAGGGAAGATCTGCACCGCGCTTGATCAACATGGGTCGCAAGAAATTATCGAGGCTCACAACCACCAAACTCCAGACCAGCAAAAATGTGGCCCAGCCCGTGTCTCCTTCCCAGTACATCCAGGCGACCGCAGGAAACAAAACGAGACTCGGGCCCACCTGCGCAATGCATAACATCAGCATCGCCGCAGACAATACTGCCGCGAATGGAACACCCGCAATCACAAGACCCAAGCCGCCCAACGCTGTTTGCGCGACAGCCGTCACGCCCACACCCAACGCAACCGCTCGAATCGCCTGTCCGGCCAAGACGATCGCGTCTTCACCCCTCTTGCCAGCTAAACGTTTACCAAATCCTCGTGCCATCGACGCTGCGGCTTCACCCGACGCGTAAAAGATCGCAGCAATCACAACGACCAACAAAAACTGAATCAACATACCGCCTAAACCACCGAACTGCGACAACAACCATTTGCCTGTCGAGCTTGCATAGGGCGTGATGTGCTCAAGGATTCCGGGGGTGCCCCCGGCTATCAGGTCCCGCCAACTGGTCGCAATCTTTTCACCGACATAAGGAATCGCCTCAATCCAATTAGGTGGCGCAGGAATACCGTTGTCAATCAGATCATTCCAAAAGGCGGTTAGCTGATCAGAGCGATCTGCAATGGTTGTGATGGCCCACCACAGGGGCGCAACGAGTAAAAGCAACATCCCAACTGACATGACGGCAACCGCTAGCGTGCGGCGTCCACCGAAAAGTCGTTCGAGTGCGATAAGCCAGGGCCAAGTGGCGACCACGATCATGGTTGCCCACACTGTTGCCGCCAGAAAGGGGCTGAGCACCCAGAGCGAGAGCGCCAGCAAACCTACGATAAAGAAAATTGCCAGGGTGCTACGTGTTAAGTCATGTTGCATGATTTAGGCCCACCCTGACAGACTTCATCTTATTTAAGCTGCCCGTGGCAGTGTTTGTATTTTTTGCCACTTCCGCATGGGCACGCATCGTTTCGCCCGACCTTCGGCAGAATATTTCGCACCGTCCCCGGATGATCCGAAGCCTGCGCAGCCGGCTCTCTCTGTTGCTGGTCTGCGTCTTGATACTCGGTGTGCTGGTACTGCACATTCTGCATCTGCACAGCCTGAGCCGCCTCTTGCTCTGCCTGCGCAATTTCTTCTTGTGTCTGTATCCGCACCGTCATCAGTAACCGTATGACATCGTCACGCACACGATCCAACATATCCGAGAACAATTCAAACGCTTCGCGCTTGTATTCTTGTTTTGGATTTTTTTGTGCGTAACCGCGCAGATGGATACCCTGACGCAAATGATCGAGCGCTGACAAGTGCTCACGCCACTGCGTATCGATCACTTGGAGCATCACGGATCGTTCGAAACCGGCCCAGGACTCCGCGCCTACCATGTCTACTTTCTGACGATAGGCTATCTGTGCGGCCTCGAGAACCTTCTCTAAAACGTCTTCATCGTTAATGCTCTTGGTATCTTGAACCATCTGCGCAATAGGCAACGCAATTTGCCAGTTGGCCTCGAGTGCCATTTGCAATGCGTTGATATCCCATTGTTCTTCGACCGAGCCTGGAGGTACGTGCTTTGTCACCAGGTCCGTGAACGTCCCATCACGCAGATTGTCGACTGTCTCGGCAATTGTTTGTGCCTCGAGCACTTCGTTACGCTGCGCGTACAGAACCTTACGCTGTTCGTTTGCCACATCGTCATATTCGAGCAACTGCTTACGCACGTCAAAGTTACGACCTTCAACTTTGCGCTGCGCTGTCTCGATGGAGCGAGACACCATGCCAGCTTCAATGGGCTCGCCCTCAGGCAATTTCAGTCGCTCCATGATGGACCGTACACGATCACCCGCAAAAATACGCATCAGCGGATCTTCGAGCGAAAGATAGAAGCGCGAAGAGCCGGGATCACCTTGTCGTCCCGCACGACCACGCAGCTGATTGTCAATACGACGTGACTCGTGACGCTCAGTGCCAATAATGCGCAAACCGCCTGCAGCCTTCACGCGATCATTTAACGGCTGCCACTCTTGACGCATCGCATCGATTTGCAGCTGCTTGTCGGCTTCTGACAGCGCTTCATTGGCGCGCACGGCCTCAATATGCTTTTCAATACTACCGCCCAACACAATGTCCGTTCCACGCCCAGCCATGTTGGTTGCGATCGTAATATTTCCAGGCTTGCCCGCCTGCGCGACGATCTCAGCCTCGCGTGCGTGTTGCTTGGCGTTCAATACTTCATGCCGCAAACCGGATTGATTTAACATCCCCGAAAGCAGTTCCGAGTTCTCGATGCTCGTCGTCCCCACCAACACGGGCTGCCCACGCTCTTGGCAGTCGCGTATGTCTGCCTCGATCGCTTTGAACTTTTCCAAAGCGGTTTTAAAGATCTGATCATTCTGATCGGCACGTACCATCGGACGATTGGTCGGTACGATCACAGTCTCAAGGCTATAGATCTCTTGAAACTCGTACGCTTCTGTGTCCGCCGTTCCGGTCATGCCAGACAATTTTTCGTACATACGAAAAAAATTCTGGAAGGTAATAGACGCCAAGGTTTGATTCTCTAGCTGAATCTTCGCACCTTCTTTCGCCTCAACGGCCTGATGCAAACCATCGGACCAACGACGCCCGACCATCAAACGACCCGTGAACTCGTCAACAATAACCACCTCACCTTCCTGAACAACATAATGCTGATCACGATGGAAAAGATTGTGTGCACGCAAGCTCGCCATGAGGTGATGCATGAGGCTGATATTGCGGGGCTCGTACAGCGACTGGCCTTCTGGCAATAAACCTAGACGCGTTAAGACACCTTCGGCCTGCTCATGCCCAGATTCAGATAAAAACACCTGATGGTTTTTTTCATCGACCCAGTAGTGTCCCTCTGGCTCCGGCTCTTGAGGTTTAGGCTCTGTCGCCATCCGTGTCAGCAAGGGCGGCACTGCATTCATACGAACATACAGCTCGGTATGATCCTCTGCCTGACCAGAAATAATCAAAGGCGTACGCGCCTCATCGATCAAAATAGAATCAACCTCGTCAACAATTGCATACACGAGCGATCGTTGACGTCGATCCTCAACACGGTATTCCATGTTGTCGCGCAAATAATCGAAGCCAAATTCATTGTTCGTGCCGTACGTAATGTCGGCACGATACGCAGCAATTTTTTCTTCATTCGATTGCTGGGGAACAACCACACCGACGGTCAGACCCAAATAGTTATATAAACGGCCCATCCATTGCGCGTCGCGCCGAGCCAAGTAGTCGTTGACCGTCACCACATGGACACCGCGCCCGCTCAGGGCGTTCAGGTAGACCGGCAAAGTCGCCATCAGCGTCTTACCTTCGCCCGTCCGCATTTCTGCGATCTTGCCCGAATGCAGCACCATCCCGCCAATCAGCTGCACATCGAAGTGCCGCATACCGAAGACACGTACGCCTGCTTCTCTGACAACGGCAAACGCTTCGAGTAGTAATGAATCAAGCGAGGCGCCGGCCTGCACGCGCGCACGAAAGTCATCCGTCTTGGCCCGCAGCTCTGCGTCAGACAATGCCTGCATCTGAGGCTCAAGCGCATTGATTTGATTAACTTGACGACGCAATTGCTTCAGTAGACGATCATTTTGTGTACCGAATATTTTTTTAAGCAAAGAAAGCATGCGTATTAGACCTGGACAATTTTGCGTGACGAACACGCAAATATAGCTAAGAAATTATTAGCAAAACGCCTGAAAAGGGTGGCGGCTAGTTAATCAGTTTAACGCAGGCGTGGTCGCCATGTAACACCAGAGGATCCAACCGCTACGGGCTGAGTTTCCGCTGGCGCGCTAGCCATTGGTTGCCCCGCCAAAAATACACGTGGATCGAGCGGTTTGTCGTCCTGCCTCACTTCAAAGTGAAGGTGGGGTCCGGTCGATAGCCCCGTTGAGCCCACCCTCGCAATGAGTTGCCCGCGCGTGACTAGTTGACCCTCTTTGACCAGGATGACTTTCGCATGCGCATACCGTGTGATTAACCCGTCCCCGTGATCGATCTCTAGCATATTGCCAAAGCCGCGATGCTGGGTCACCGTGCGAATCACCCCTCCGGACGCCGACCGGATGGGCGTGCCTTCCGGGGCACTGAAATCCAGCCCTTCATGCATACTCATCTGTCCGTTAAACGGATTGCGTCGCCATCCATAGGAAGAGCTCAAGTAGGGATAGGATTCAATCGGCATTGCTGTCGGCAACCGCGCAACCGTCGCCGCCCGCTCAGTCACAGCGAGATCAAGGATTGAGAAATAATCGCTCTGGCGCGTTACGCGTGCTTGCACAGCATTGAGCTGACTTTCAAGCTCAGAAAGTGGACGTGCATGTGGCCCAGACGGTAAAGGCACCCAAAGGTCATCCAGCACAACCGCGGCCTCAGGGGCATCCGACCCGATCCCGATATCGCCCTCAGGCAAGCCCGCCGCCTTCGCAACCCGTTGACCTAGCCCGTCAAGCCTCTTGATCGTGGCTTGTAGCTCGCCCACCTTCGTTGCCAACAGCTGCACCGTCTGATTATCCGTGGAACCCGCGACAGCAGGGACAGGGGCCATCGCTGCCACCACGCGTGCAGAGGGTTGAGTTTCAGGTTGCAAGGTCCAAACCATGCGCTGCAGCACCGCGCCTGCGATGAGCGCGGTCACAAGCAACAAGGCGACAAGCACCACCAATCGGCTAACACTAAGCGTAATTGGTGCATACTGCCCTTGCCGCGAAGGCATAATTATTAACTTCATCGACTTCCTTTACTTATGGCCAGCCCACCACCCCGCAGGACGCGTTCCACGTCCCCCTCAGGCAGCGCCCACTTGATCGGCTGGCTTGGTCATGACTCGCAAGCTGCGAGCGTCTTAGCCACTGCGCAGTTGCACTTAAAACTCAGGGCGGCAATCGGCGACGCGATTCCACCCGCGATGCGGGGCGCTTTTGAGGTGATCAGACTCGAGGCGCACGGCTTGACACTCATGGTTTCGAGTGCTGCCTTTGCTGCAAAGTTCCGTCAGATTGCGCCGAGAGTAACCGCTCACTTGCAATCTGTTGGCTGGAATGTCAATGAAATCAAGCTACGCGTTCAAGGCGGACTCGGCCTCCCTGATGTAAAAAAACCAGAGAAAGCGTCGCGGGCCTTGGACCAACAAGACCTACGCGCATTTGAAGAGTTGAACAGAAATCTGAGGCCTGGCCCACTCGCTGACGCGGTGGCTAGACTACTCGCCCATCACCAGCCGGCAGAACAGGACGTCAAGCCAGCTTCCACTCTTGACGAAACGCCGCAGGCGCCTCGGACGCAGAAGAGTAAGTAACTAATTCCCAAGCATCTTGCTGAGCCAATAGGGCACGAACAAGTTGATTATTAATCGCATGCCCGGATTTGCAAGCAACATACCGCGCGACAAGTGGCTTCCCAATTAAGTAGAGATCGCCGACCGCGTCCAGAATCTTGTGCTTAACGAACTCATCGTCATAGCGCAGACCATCTGTGTTTAGCACGCGATACTCGTCCATGACGATTGCGTTATCGAGGCTTCCGCCACGAGCTAAGCCCGCAGAGCGCAGGGCCTCGACTTCATTCACAAAGCCAAAGGTCCGCGCACGTGCGATTTCTTTGACATACGAATGTGTTGCAAAATCGATCTCGGCGAAACTTGCGGTGGAATCGATCGCCGGGTGGTGAAAATCAATCGAAAAAGCCAACGAAAACCCTTCGTGTGGCTCGAGGCGTGCCCATTTAGCCTGATCGCCCTCACCTTCGCGGATTTCAATTGGCTTCAGAACACGCAGGAACTGTTTGGCTACGCCCTGCTCTTCAATGCCGGCCGAACGCAACAGATACACAAACGTTGCAGCGCTTCCATCCATGATGGGCACTTCTTCGGCTGTCAGATCTACGTGAAGATTATCGATTCCCAATCCGGCCAAGGCAGACATCAGGTGTTCGACAGTGGAAACGCGAGCCGCGCCTTGTCCGAGAACAGAGGCCATGCGCGTGTCCTTGACCATTCCAGCCTGCGCCGGAAGATCTACCACCTCAGGCAGGTCGATACGGTGAAACACAATCCCCGTATCAGGAGCAGCTGGCCGCAAGGTGAGTTCGACCCGTCGGCCGGAGTGCAGGCCAACCCCAGTGGTTTTTACAAGCTGTTTGATCGTGCGCTGGCGAAACATATAGGCAGGTTAGTCTCTTGAAAACTTAACGAATTATACTTTTTTTTGCAATCATCGCACTGCACAATGCGCAAAAAATGCCCAAAATGACAGACGAAATCACACACGGGTCTGGGGAGAACCCGTGTGTGACGCCAGCACCCCGACAGGGGGCTGGCCAAGGGAGCAATCGACGCGGCTTTAGTCGGCTTGGCGGCGCAGGAAAGCAGGAATGTCGTAATGCTCCATTCCTGCTGTTTCCAATGCACGAACCTGAGCCGAAGCTTGAGTGCGAGGATTACGCAATACCGACGGCACAGCAAAGTCTTGCTGCTGCTGACCAATCGGCATATTGTCCGTACCGGTACGCTGCATTTCGACTGTCTCCACACCTGACACAATGTGCGGACGACTTTGCGCGCGGCCCAACCCAGTGGCCACGACCGTGACCCGCAAGTTGTCGCCCATCGAATCGTCGTAAGCCGTACCAAAAATGACCGTTGCCTCTGCAGAGGCAAAGCCGCTGATATGGTCCATGATTGCGCGCGTTTCTTTCATCTTGAGCTGGGAGCTGGCCGTAATATTGACCAACACACCACGCGCGCCATTCAAGTCGACACCTTCTAACAATGGGCATGCAACAGCTTGCTCTGCAGCCAGCTTTGCTCGGTCCGGTCCCGATGCAACCGCAGTACCCAACATTGCCTGACCTTGCTCACCCATGATCGTCTTGACGTCTTCGAAGTCAACGTTCACATTGCCTTCAACGTTGATGATCTCAGCGATACCGGCGCAAGCATTGTGCAGCACATCGTCTGCCGCCTTAAAGCAGTCTGACTGTGTTGCGTCTTCGTCCATCAATTCATACAGGTTCTCGTTGAGCACAACGATCAACGAATGAACGTACTTAGAGAGTTCAGAAATACCGTCTTCGGACATCTTCATCCGCTTCTGGCCTTCGAAAGAAAAAGGCTTGGTGACCACACCAACGGTCAAGATGCCTAACTCTTTGGCAACCTCAGCAACCACAGGGCCCGCACCGGTTCCCGTACCGCCGCCCATGCCGGCAGTAATGAAGACCATGTTGGCCCCGTTTAAGGCCGAACGAATTTCTTCGCGAGCCAGTTCGGCTGCAGCACGACCTTGATCAGGTTTCGCACCGGCGCCAAGCCCACTGCGACCCAAACGGATCTGCACAGGTGCATTGGTTGCAGCCAACGCTTGCGCATCAGTATTGCAACAAATGAAGTCCACACCCTGCACACCGGACTTGATCATATGGGCCACAGCGTTTCCGCCCGCACCACCGACACCGACCACCTTGATGACCGTGCCCTTACTTGCGCTCTCTAACATTTCAAACATCATGATTGACTCCCTCAAGTCTTGATTAATAAACGTTTCTAAAGTCCCCAACTACTATTTAGAAATCGCTTCAAACTCGCCGCCGACTGTGTCCGCGCCGGGTTTGAAACGTCTCTCCATCGGACCAGGCAACCATGACGAAGCCCAGTCCTTTCGGTGCCCGAAGGCACCAAAATCAGTGCATAAACCACTCTTTCATGCGTGCCAAAATTGCTTTGAAACTGCCACCCTGTTGTGTGACCTTGCGACCACGCAGTCTCTGCATGCGCGCCTCACCCAACAATCCCATCACGGTCGAGAAGCGCGGATTGCGCATCACATCAGCCAAACTACCGTCATAGTCCGGAACCGCCATGCGCACAGGCTTAAGAAAAACATCTTCAGCCAGCTCAACCATGCCGGGTAGCATCGACGTACCGCCTGTCAGCACAACGCCCGATGACAGTAAGTCTTCATAGCCTGACTCGCGGATCACTTGCTGAACGAGTCCGAAGAGCTCTTCGGCACGCGGCTCAATCACTGCACCAAGCGCTTGTCGCTTAACCTGCCTTGGGCCGCGATCCCCTAACCCGGGCACCTCAACCGTCTCATCCGGATCCGCCAACACTTGCTTGGCAATGCCAAATCTCAATTTGATATCCTCGGCATCGGGCGTCGGCGTGCGAAGCATTTGTGCAATATCGCTCGTGATCTGATCACCCGCGATCGGCAACACGGCAGTATGCCGAATTGCCCCGCCCGTATAGATCGCGACATCGGTCGTCCCGCCACCGATATCAACCAACACCACTCCTAGCTCTTTTTCATCCGCAGTTAAGCAGGCCAAACTCGATGCAAGGGGCTGCAAAATCAGATCTTGAACTTCGAGTCCACAACGACGCACGCACTTGACGATGTTCTGCGCCGCACTGACCGCACCCGTAACGATGTGCACCTTTACCTCTAAGCGCAAGCCACTCATCCCAATCGGTTCGCGAATATCCTCCTGCCCATCGACAATGAACTCTTGCGTCAAGACGTGCAGCACCTGTTGATCGGTTGGAATATTGACGGCCTTTGCTGTCTCGATCACGCGAGCAACGTCTGCAGCCGTCACTTCCTTATCCTTGACGGCCACCATCCCGCTCGAGTTAAAACTGCGAATATGGCTTCCAGCGATACCGGTATACACATCGCGAATCTTGCAGTCCGCCATCAACTCGGCCTCTTCCAGCGCGCGCTGGATCGAGTTCACGGTCGTTTCGATATTGACAACAACACCTTTGCGCATGCCGCGCGACTCATGCTGACCGAGGCCAAGCACTTCAAAGCGGCCCTCGGGCAAAATCTCTGCGACCACAGCAACGACTTTGCTGGTGCCGATGTCGAGGGCGACGATTAGATCCTTGATGTCACGGGTCATGGCGTTATCGTTTCTTTTGAGGTTGAGTGGGTTCGGGTAATGCGGCAAGCGTTAATGCAAAGCCGTTGGGATAGCGAAGGTCGACATGCGTCACCGCACGACCACCGATTTTTTGACTGGTTTCTGGCCAGGCTTGTACAAAACGTCGGATCCGTGCGGCAAACGGTAAAGCCCCCGGGATACCCGCTTGGGTGTTCGGCGCATCGGCGCCTGGATCTCGGCCTAGGGCAAGCGTTATGTCGTTTGAGAGCGTCGCTTCCCACGCAAGCCGATCGCTCAAAGAAAGCTTGCGCACCTTCAGTCCCAACGGAGCAAGCCAACTCGTCATCTCGGCATAGCGGTTGACGACTAACAACTCTTTGCCTTCCGGTCCTTCGAACTGTGGAAGTTGGGTGTCGTCGTCGAGCTCGCCTTGGTTGGCAGTAAACGCTTGCCCCCACGTGTTGATCATTTGATTGTCGTTCCACAACGCCAGCGGCTGCTGCTCTTCGATCGAGACCCGCAACATGTTGGGCCAGATTCGACGAACTGTCGCCGAGCGCACCCAGGGCGCCTCTTCGAAGATGCTTTGCGTCTCTAGCAAATCGATTGTGAAGAAATTGCCCGTCAGGTTTCCGGCGACGGTCATCTGAAGATTCTCGGGGGTCACGTACTTCAATGTACTGTTCGGTGCAGGCTCGATCTCGATCGCAGTCAAGGCAAACATTGGGCGCTGAATCAGCCAGTAGACGCCGCCCGCCAGCATAGCTAGCACCGCCAACACCATTAAGGTGTTGGCTAGGCGGTTGATCGTACGAGCTTCGTTCCACACAGCTAGCTCCGTTATTCTTGCTTGAGACGACCCACTTTGCAGCGGGCCTCGCTCAAGATATGCATACACAAACTGGGATAATCCAACCCTACTGCCTTTGCTGCCATGGGCACGAGCGAATGGCCCGTCATCCCCGGCGAGGTATTCATTTCTATCAACCAAGCCTTGCCGGCGGCATCAAGCATGACATCTGCTCGCCCCCATCCTTCACATCCCAGCGCCCGATAGGCTTGAACACTAATCTGCGCGATATGCGCAGCAAGAGCAGCGTCGACTGGGGCCGGGCACAAATAACGCGTGTCATCAGAGAAGTATTTGTGTTGATAGTCGTAGTTACCATCTGGCGCCACGATTTCAATAATTGGCAAGGCGCGCGCTGACTCGCCGCCACCCAAAATCGCTACTGTTAATTCACGACCAGAAATGAACTGCTCTGCCAAGACAACGTCGTCGTACTGCGCAGCGTGACGATAGGCACCGAGAGCATCTTCTTTGTGCGTCGCCTTAACGATGCCAAGTGTCGACCCTTCATGTGGCGGCTTCATCATGAGAGGCAAGCCCAAGCGATCTACCGCCGCCGCGACACCTCGCTCATCGACCAGCGCGGCGTACCCAGGCGTAGGGAGACCCGCTTCAAGCCAGACTCGCTTGGTCATGATTTTGTCCATCGCGAGACTGGATGCCATAGGCCCGCTACCGGTATAAGGGAGCCCCAACAACTCAAGAGCGCCTTGAATCGTGCCGTCTTCACCGAATCGACCATGAAGAGCAATGAATACTCGATCAAATTTAGCGTCAGCCAATTCGCCCAGGCTGCGAGTTCCTGTATCAAACAGGTGCGCGTCGACACCTTGACTGACCAATGCAGCATGTACACCTGTACCAGACATAATCGAGACTTCACGCTCAGCCGAATTGCCGCCGTAGAGCACACCGACACGCCCCATCGCCTGTGTCATCGCAGTCTCCCCAGTTGTTCCGGCACCTTGCTGATTGAACCGGCACCCATCACAATCACGACATCACCATCTTGCGCAAAACTCTTAATTGCTTCTGCCATCGTCGTCACATCTTCGACAAAAACGGGCTCAACCTTGCCAGCGACCCGCACACCACGCGCAAGCGCGCGCCCATCGGCCGCTACCAAAACAGACTCGCCAGCGGCATACACCTCGGTGAGTAAGACTGCATCCGCTGAGCTCAGCACCTTGACGAAATCTTCAAAACAATCTCGCGTGCGCGTATAACGATGCGGCTGGAATGCCAACACTATTCGACGCTTCGGCCAAGCGCCTCGGGCAGCCGCGAGCGTGGCTGCCATTTCAACCGGATGATGACCATAGTCATCAATCACGCTAAACGTACCGCCCTTGGTTGCCGCAAAGTCACCAACCTGTGTAAATCGTCGACCAACCCCACGGAATTCCGACAAGCCGTTCACGATCGCCACATCATCAACACCAAGCTCAGTCGCGACAGCGATTGCGGCCAACGCATTGAGCACGTTATGTTTGCCGGGCAGACTTAAATCAATTGACAATAGCGGCATCGTGCCTTGTCGCGTGGTGCGCGCAACGTCAAACTGCATACGCGTTCCCGTTGCCCGTACGTTCGATGCGCAGAACTGCGCATCACTATTCAAGCCGTAGGTGATCAGCGGTCGTGACACAAAGGGAATGATGTCGCGGACATTGGCATCATCCGAACACACAATCGCGCTCCCATAAAACGGCAGACGCTGCGTGAACTCAACAAAAGCGCTCTTGAGTCGCGCGATGTCGTGCCCATACGTATCCATGTGATCCGCATCAATATTTGTAATGATGGCCATCACAGGTAACAAATTCAAGAAGGAGGCATCCGACTCGTCGGCCTCGACAACGATGTAGTCACCAGCACCTAAGCCGGCGTTAGCGCCTGCGGAATTCAAGCGGCCGCCAATGACGAAAGTGGGGTCTAGTCCGCCAGCCGCCAGCACACTCGCCACCAAGCTAGTGGTCGTTGTCTTCCCATGGGTACCCGCCACAGCAATACCCCGCTTAAGCCGCATCAGTTCGGCCAGCATCACGGCGCGCGGCACGACAGGGATACGGGCTTCACGCGCTGCGATCACTTCCGGATTGTTGTTCGCGACAGCCGTGGATGTCACGATCGCATCGGCACCGAGAACGTTTTCTTTTTGATGACCAAGCGAGATCGTCGCCCCTAGTTCTTGCAAACGCTGCGTGACCGTCGAATGCGCGAGGTCTGAACCTGAAATCTGATAGCCCAGGTTCAGCAAGACCTCAGCGATTCCACTCATGCCAGAGCCGCCAATACCAACAAAATGAATATGCTGAAGACGATGTTTCATGCGTTGCCTCCTGCCAATTCTTCGCAAATATCAGCAATCCGCTGCGCAGCATAGGGCTGAGCCTGCGTACGCGCGCGCTGCGCGACCGCACTCAACTCTTCACGCGTACGAACCGACAGCCATTGCGCTACACCCACTGCAGTCATATCCTTCTGTTGCAACACCCAGCCAGCCCCTACATCAGTCAAAAATTTTGCGTTAGCGGTCTGGTGATCGTCCACTGCGAACGGGAACGGAACAAACAGTGCCGCGACACCTGCCGCAGACACTTCGGCAACGGTCATCGCGCCTGCCCGACAGATTAGGAGATCGGTCTGGCCGAGCGCGCTGGCCATATCATCAATAAAGGCTACGCAATTAGCTTGCACACCCTCATCGGCATACGCGCGCTGCAAAGCATCAATATGTTGGGCGCCGGCCTGATGCGTCACGATCGGGCGCACGTCTGGACTCATGCGTGCGAATGCCTGAGGCAGCACCGTGTTTAAAGCGGTTGCACCAAGACTTCCGCCCACGACGAGCACGCGCAACGCACCACTTCGCTGTGCATATCTGTCTGCGGGGTCAGCCAGACGCACGACCTCCTCACGCACCGGATTGCCCACTACCTCAGCCCCGGAGATCGCCCCGGGGAAGCCGCTCAATACCCGTTTAGCAAGATGGGACAAGTAGCGATTCGTCATGCCAGCCACCGCATTTTGTTCATGCAACACTAACGGCTTTGAACGCAAGGCACTGACTACGCCGCCAGGAAAAGCAACGTAGCCGCCCATCCCGAGAACGACATTAGGCTTGATGCGCGTGAAGTGCGTCCACGCTTGCGCCAGCGCGCGCACGAAACGGAAGGGCGCCTTAAGTTGGTCTACGAAACCCTTGCCGCGCAACCCGGCAAAGCGCAGCGTGCACAGCTCGTAGCCACGAGCCGGGACTAACTTGCCTTCCATCTTTTCGGGATGTCCCAACCAGCGGATCGTCCAGCCGCGGTCACGCAAGACATCGGCAACCGCCAGACCAGGCATGATGTGCCCGCCTGTGCCACCCGCCATGATCAGAATAACTGGGGAGGTCAAACTCATGCTCGGCCCCCGCGCATTAGATTACGATTTTCAAAGTCGACTCTCAGCACCAGCGCCACAGCAATCAAGTTCATCAAGATGCCCGATCCGCCATAGCTGACAAGCGGGAGTGTCAATCCTTTTGTCGGTAACAGGCCCAAACACACGCCGATGTTGATGAACGCCTGCACGCCAAACCAGACGCCGACACCTTGTGCAATCAGACCGCCGAACACTCGCTCCATGGCGATCGCTTGTCGACCGATTTCAAAGCACCGATAAACGATGACTGCAAACAGCGCAACCACCGTAAAGATCCCGACAAATCCTAATTCTTCACCAATCACGGCGACAATAAAGTCGGTATGCGCCTCCGGCAGATAGTGCAACTTCTCTACGCTTCCGCCAAGGCCCACACCGGTCCACTCTCCTCGTCCAATCGCCATCAGAGAGTGTGAGAGTTGATACGCCTTAGACTGAGCGTAATCTGGATTCCAAGGATCAAGGTACGCGAATAATCGCTCGCGTCGCCAAGGTGATAGCCAAATCGCCATCGAGAACGCCACGAGCAGCCCCCCCACTAGCGCCGAAAAAATCCGTGCGTTGATTCCGCCCAGAAACAAAATGCCCATCGCAATGGATACGACGACAATGAGCGCCCCTAGGTCAGGCTCTTTCATCAAGAGAAAGGCGACGACGCCCAACAACACAGCCATCGGCAAGAAGCCGCGTGTAAAACTATGGATATATTCCTGCTTGCGTATGACGTAATCCGCAGTAAACACTACCATCGCGAGCTTCATCATTTCAGAAGGCTGAAACGTAAGTGGTCCGATTGGCAACCAACGCCAAGCGTTGTTCGCTTTGCGTCCAATTCCAGGGATCAGGACCAAAATCAACAACACGACTGCAAAGCCGAAAAACCATATGCACGTGCGCCGCCACGCGTGGATCGGAACTGTCAGCACCAACGTCGCTAAGAACGTGCCAATTACGGCAAAAACAGACTGTCGGAGCACAAATGAATAGCGAGTGAAATTTTGTCCGCGCGGACCGTCCGCTAAAGCGATCGCAGCTGAATACACCATGAGAATGCCGATGCCAACCAAGATCGCACTAGCAACGATTAATACCAAATCGTAGTTGCGCATGGCCGTACGGCCAGGCGGAACGGCATTCACACTCGCGGTCAACTCAGCAAAGAGGCTCACACCACCTCCCCTTGCTCAAGCGCCAACTCAGAAACCGCATCGGCAAACACTTGCCCACGATGCGGGTAATTGCGAAACATGTCGAAGCTTGCGCACGCAGGCGACAACACGACAACATCTCCCTCAATCGCCTGACTGAATGCCTGCGCGACGGCATTCTGCATGTCGGTCGCGAAGTCGATAGGCACCACACTCGGACTCAATACCTGTGCGATCAGCGTCGCATCCTGTCCAATCAGGGTCACGGCGCGAGCATGCTTTGCAATGATGGGCGCGAGCGGCGAAAAATCCTGACCCTTTCCAACCCCCCCGGCGATCAAGACAAATCGCCGACCCAAGCCATCTAGCCCAGCAACCGTTGCGCCAACATTCGTTCCCTTGCTGTCATTAAAAAAGTCGACGCCGCCAATCGTACGAATAAACTCCATTCGATGGGGCTCGCCCAAATACTCCGTCGCCGCACGCAGCATCGGCGCAAGTCCGGCGCCGCACGCCCGAGCAAGCGAGAGCGCTGCCAGACAGTTCAAGGCATTATGCATTCCCTTGATGCCCAAGGCATCGGCCGGCATCATGCGAACCGTCCGCCCGGGATGACGCTGCGGTGCAGGCGCGTTCTTTTTACGCTTAACGGGCGCAGGCAAATCATCCTCGAACTCGGTGGGCTCGCTAATGCACAACCAAGTCACGCCATTGTTGACCTCTATCCCAACGTCACCAGCCAGCATCGGCACATCACGACCAAAACTGCGTACATTTAAGGCTGTTAACGCGTCAACCATTTCCATCACTCGCTCATCATCTCTATTGACGAGCATGATGTCTGCCATCCCGAAGATCCGAGATTTTGCCGCGGCGTATGCCTCCATCGTTCCATGCCAATCCAGGTGATCTTGCGTAAGATTCAACACGGTGGCCGCAGTACAACGTAGCGTCTGCGTTGTTTCAAGCTGAAAACTCGACAACTCAAGCACCCATACGTCAGGCAAATCGTCCGCATCAAGCGCCTCTGTCAAGGCATGCAATGCTGCGGGGCTAATGTTGCCTGCCGCACGGGCTTTCATGCCGGCAGCCGCAAGCATGTGCCGAGCAAGTGCCGTTACGGTTGTCTTGCCGTTTGTGCCGGTGATCCCTAAAACTTTAGGCGCGTACGCCCTCTCTTGCTTAAGTTGTACTAGCGCCCGCGCAAACAACTCAATCTCACCAATGACTTCAATCGACCGCGCCTGCGCGGCATCGAGCAGCTCGCGGACGGGAGACATACCCGGTGCAAGCCCAGGGCTCAACACCAAAGCATCGACTTCGTCTAGCAAGGTCTCGGCAAACACATCGCAACCAAGGTGGAACTCGATTGCATTAGGATCTATGTCTTTTTGTAGCGCCTCAAGACCTGCTGGAGCTACGCGTGTATCTGCCACGCGCACCCTGGCACCTTGACGCACGCACCAACGCGCGGCGGCAACGCCTGTCTCGCCAAGTCCGACGATCAGGACGCGAGAAGGAAAGGTAGCGACGTTTATAGAATCGTTCATCGAATTTTGAGTGAAGCCAAACCAACAAGTACCAGCATCATGCTGATAATCCAAAACCTGATCACCACCTGCGTCTCTTTCCAGCCACCCACTTCAAAGTGATGGTGTAGGGGAGCCATACGCAAGATTCGACGTCCAGTCCCATATTTATGTTTGGTGTATTTAAACCAAGCAACCTGCATCATGACGGATAAGGTTTCAACAACGAACACTCCGCCCATGATGAACAAAACGATTTCCTGTCGCACAATAATTGCTACCGTGCCCAACATGCCACCCAAGGCGAGCGCACCAACATCACCCATAAACACCTGCGCGGGGTGCGCGTTAAACCACAAAAATGCCAGTCCTGCACCGGCAAGCGCCGCACACAAGACCATCACTTCGCCAGCGCCTGGAATATAGGGGAACAATAAGTACCGCGAGTAATCGACGCGACCAACCACATATGCAAATATGCCCAATGCCGATCCGACCATCACAGTTGGCATGATCGCCAAACCGTCTAGGCCATCTGTCAGATTCACCGCGTTACTTGTCCCGACAATGACCAACCAGCTCAAGCATACGAAACCAAACACGCCAAGCGGGTAGCTCACCGTCTTGAAAAACGGCACAATCAAATCGGTGCGCGTTGGCAACACCAACGTGAAGCCGCTACTGACCCACTCCCGCATGAGCGGCCAGACGTTGCTCGTTCCGGGTGCCGAAATAGCAAATGTCAGATAGACCGCCGCAATCAGACCAATCAACGCTTGCCAGAAAAACTTTTGACGTGACGGCATACCTTCTGGATCGCGATGTACAACCTTACGGTAGTCATCGACCCAGCCAATCCAACCAAAACCAAACGTCACGAGCAGTACCACCCAGACAAACCGATTACTCCAGTCTGCCCAAAGCAGCGTACTGACGCCGATGGAGATCAAGATCAGGACACCACCCATGGTGGGCGTACCCGTTTTAACCAGATGACTTTCGGGCCCATAACTGCGAACAGCCTGCCCGATCTTCAGTTCGGTGAGCTTGCGAATGACCCAAGGCCCCGCGATCAGCCCAATGAGCAGAGACGTCGCACACGCCAGCACCGCGCGCAGCGTGATGTACTCAAACACACCAAAACCGCGTATGTGGTTATCTGCCAGCCACCCGAACAACTCATACAGCATGCTTCACCACTTTCCCGGGAGCTGTCCCAAACTGTTCTATATATCCGCGCACAATGCGCTCCATGCGCATAAATCGCGAGCCTTTTATAAGCAAACTCGTCACCTTCATCGTACCTAGCGCCTCACATACCTGCTCCGGCGAGTCGTAATGCCGCGCGCCCTGACCAAAGGCCGATACGCTATCGCGCGTGGCTTCGCCTAAGGTCAACAGGATATCGACACCTCGCGCTCGAGCATACGCACCAACTTCTGTATGCATCGCCGGTCCGTTGCTGCCCACTTCGCCCATATCCCCCAATACCAATACGCGCGGGGAGGGCAAGCTAGCCAAAACATCAATCGCCGCACGCACAGAGTCTGGATTTGCGTTGTAGGTGTCGTCAATCAGTACCCGGCCATTTTCCAGTCGGTGCGGCTGCATCCGGCCATTCGCAGCGCGAAAACCTTGCAGACCCTGCACGACGGCGGCTAACGGAGCGCCACTGGCCAGCGCACATGCGGTGGCAGCGAGCGCATTGCGCACGTTATGCGTCCCCGGCACAGGAAGAACCACCTCTGCCTGTCCTAATGGTGTGTGCAACACGAAGCTAGAGCCCAACACATCTGAGTCAATGTCACTAGCCCAGACGCGAGCAGGAGCGGTCAACCCGAAGGTACTCGATGCGTGTTGGCCAGCTAAGCCAGCCCATAGGGATGTGAACGGATCGTCGGCGGGATAAACCTTCGTACCACCCGGCATCAGTGAATCAAACACCGCAGCGTTTTCAACTGCAACAGCTTCAACACTCACCATAAACTCTTGGTGTTCGCGCTGGGCGTTATTCACGAGTGCCACGGTTGGCTGGGTCACCGCAGCGAGAACGGCGATCTCGCCCGGATGATTCATCCCCAACTCAATCACGGCAACTTGATGCGATGCACGAAGTCTAAGCAGCGTGAGTGGCACACCCAATTCATTGTTTAAGTTGCCTGCGGTTGCCAAACGATTGCTTTCTCCTACCCATGCAGCAAGGATCGAAGCGATCATTTCCTTCGTCGTTGTCTTGCCGTTGCTACCTGTCACGGCAATGATTGGCACGGCAAACCGCTTACGCCATGCTCGTCCAAGTATCAATAGCGCTGCTCGCGTATCCCCCAACGCGATCTGAGGAAGCGCAACGCTCGTGTCGGCCTGATCGACAATCGCAGCGACTGCGCCCGCTGCAGCCACCTGCCCAAGATAATCGTGACCATCAAAATTATCGCCACGCAGCGCTAAAAATACCGACCCAGCGTCCAGCCTTCTGGAGTCCGTCTGGATGCTGGACTCCTGGCGCAACATCAAACCGGCCTGCGCCCATTGCCCATCGTCAAAAGCAACTCGCTGACCCTTCGCCTCTTGGTAGGCCTCATGCCCTTTACCTGCCAGCAACACAATATCTTCTGCATCCGCGCTCAAGACGGCATGCAGGATTGCCTGCGCGCGATCGACTTCAATCAACACATTTGCTGCACCACTGGCCAGGCCTGCAATGATGTCGGCCATGATGGCTTGTGGCGCTTCGTCACGCGGATTGTCGCTGGTGACAACGACTCGGTCTGCTAGCTTTTGCGCCACAGCGCCCATTAGCGAACGTTTTCCCGCATCACGATTACCGCCACAACCAAATACGCACCATAATTTTGCAGCACGGCTTTGCGCGATCCCGTGCAACGTGCGCAAGACCCGCTCTAACGCATCCGGCGTATGCGCATAATCTACTATCACCGTTGGGCTTGGCACGCGCGACAGGATAGGATGAATCCGTTGCAGCCGTCCGCTGACGGGGTGAAGCTTCTCAAAGGCACCACCAATACGCGCGAGACTCCATCCGAGCTGGCGCAATAAGCCCGCCACGCATAAAAGATTGGCGACATTGTGGGTGCCAAGCACTTGGGTCTGTACCTTCACGCACTCCAAGTGTTCGCACAACACAAAGGCGGCACCATGCGCAGTCGTCGAGAGGTCTTTCGCCGTGAGATTTGCTGAGTTTGCCTGCCGCGACAAGCTAAAGGTGATCGTCGGCACTTCCACCGTTCGCGCCAACTTCACCCCTACTGGATCGTCGACATTCAGCACGACCCCCTGCAACCCAAGATGTCTGAACAAGCGCAGCTTGGCTGCCTCGTAAGCTTGCATGGTCAGGTGATAATCAAGGTGATCGCGCGATAAATTCGTAAACGCTGCGTGCCTGATACGAACGCCATCTAGTCGACCTTGATCTAGACCAATCGAAGACGCCTCAAGCGCAACCATTGCAGCACCACGCGCGCGCATCTCTGCCAAAGCGCGGTGCATAGAGACGACATCCGGGGTCGTCAATTGCCCGCTCGCAGTCATGCCGTCAGGGTAGGTGATCCCTAACGTACCAATCACACCAACCGCAACGCCCTCGACGCGCAGCGCCTGCGCCAACCACTGAACACAACTTGTCTTCCCATTCGTGCCAGTCACCGCAATGACACAAAGATCCAGCGACGGTTGGCCATACCAACTATCAGCAAACTCTCCAACTCGTGCCTTCAAATTCTCAACGCCGAATACTGGAACGACCGCCGAGTGATCTTGCCATGCCGTCGCATTCTCAACGTGCAGCACAATTGCGGCAGCACCGGCTTGAATCGCTGCATCGACGTAGGTTCGTGCATCCCCAACAATGCCGGGGCATGCAACGAAAACATCTCCCGCGCTTAGGGTTCGGGAGTCCATATGCAGCTGCGCACCAGCCCCAACTGTCGCTCTGAGCTTTTCAATAAGCGCTTGAAGTGAAACATTTTTTGCGAACAGTTCGGCGTGAATCATCTTGCGCCTCCCTGAGTCGCGGCAACCGTCGAAGCGAACGGCGCATCGGGCTGTACGCCCATGATGCGCAAAGTGCTTCCGACGATGTTTGCATAGACCGGCGCAGCAACACGTCCGCCGTAGTACACGCCTGAACTCGGCTCATCGATCGTCACCGCAACAACAATGCGCGGATCGGAGACCGGCGCAAACCCGACGAAAGAGCCGCGATAGCGACTCGTGCTGTATTTGCGATCAACAATTTTGCGTGCAGTACCGCTTTTTCCAGCGACCCGATATCCTTGCACTTGCGCAGCCTTCGCACCCTCTGGACCCGCTGACGCTTCGAGCCAACTGCGCACTCGCCGCGCCACCTCTGGAGGATAGACTTGGGTGGTCGCAGGTGGTTGGTCACGCTTGATCAGACTCAGACTCACCATGTCGCCATCGCGAGCAAATACAGAATAGGCACGCGCCATTTGCAACAAGGATACGGACATTCCATATCCATAGGACATCGTCGCTTTTTCAATCAAGCGCCAGCGCTCCCACGGACGCAAGCGGCCAGGCACTTCCCCCGGGAAACCTGTTTGAGGCATTTGGCCCAGACCAAGCTCGTTAAAGCGTGTCCACATTTCACGTGACTCGAGTTTTTCTGAAATCAAGGTCATGCCGATATTGCTGGACTTAAGCAAAATCCCTGCGGGATCAAGCGTTCCATTCGCGCTCACATCGCTGATCGTCGCACCTTGATAAGCGAACTTTCCGTTACCTGTTCGAAACTGCGTCGCGGGCGTGATGCGGTTGAGTTCGAGCGCAAGAGCAACCGTAAAGGGCTTCATGATTGAGCCCGGCTCAAACGTATCTGTGAGCGCCTGATTACGCATATTGCCGCTGCGAAACGTTTCGCGCTTATTGGGATCGTAGGTTGGCATATTGCCCAGCGCCAGTATTTCACCCGACTTGATATCGATCACCACCGCGGCAGCACCTTTTGCCTTGTTTGTGACCATCGCCTCTTGCAGTGCTCTGTAGACTTGGTACTGAATACGTGTATCGATGGACAGCTGAATATCGCGTCCATTCACGGGATGATCGACATCTTTCACATCATCAATCTGACGTCCCATTCGGTCACGCAAGATCCGGCGGCTTCCGCCCTTTCCGGCCAACTGATCGTTAAAAGCAAGCTCGACCCCCTCTTGACCATGATCGTCGAGCGTATTTAGACCAACAATATTGCCCGTGACCTCGCCTTCTGGGTAATAACGACGATTATCTCGGTGGAGACTAACGCCAGGGACTCGCATTTTTTGTATCTGTTGAGCAACCTCAATGGGCACCTGACGTTTCAAATAAATAAACGTCTTTTTCTCTGGGTCGATCTTTGTTTTCAGATCAGCCTCGGGCATGTCGAGCAGCTCCGCCAGCCTTTTCAAGCGCTCTGCGCTTAAGGTCTGCGCATGCTTTGGGGTGAAGCCGATCGCCCGCGCTGGGATACTCGCTGCCAACACGACGCCGTTGCGGTCCAAAATCTTGCCTCGACTTGCGTACAAGGGCTGTGTCACCTCATACCGCTTTTCACCTTGCTGCTGCAGGAACTCTGTGGTGAAACCTTGCAAGTAAATTGCTCGCCCAATCAATGCCAAGAAGGCGATGCCAATCAAAGACAACACCAGTCGCCCGCGCCATATTGGATAGGTGGCCTTAAGCATAGGGTTGCTAAAAAACGGCATGTGCTTCATCGACGGCTCCCGACATCAGGAACTGCCGGGCTTGCAGAAGGCTGGCTCACATAGATGGTGCGCTCGGGCACAATCACGTTCATCCTAAGTTCTTCGCGTGCAACCTTGTCAACGTGGGCGTTACGCGACGCCTGCGCGCGATCTAACTGTAATTTGCGCCAATCAATTTCCAGGTCTTCCGCTTGCGTTGTGTATTTGTCTAGCTGGTTGTACAGCTGCCGAGCCTGATACCGCGCCGTGACTAAAGAGATCGCCGAGAACATTAGAACAATGGCGGCCAGCACGGAGAGACGTCCCATCAACGCGCCCCTCTTTTGGAGCGTGTCGACGCTGGTCGTGCATGAGGCATGAACGCTTGAGCCCCTTCGGGGCCGAACGCGGTGTGTGTACGCTCGGCAACACGTAACACCGCGGAACGCGAACGTGGGTTCTCAAATATTTCAGTGTCGCTTGGCAATACCCGCGCGAGCGCCAACAAAACGGGCTGTGGCATTTCACTTTCGCGCAGAGGGAGGCGGGCATACGCAGCTTCCGGTTTGGATGCTGCGGTGATGAACTGCTTGACGACGCGATCTTCCAACGAGTGGAAGCTAATCACGGCCATACGTCCGCCTGTTTTTAATAAATTCAGAGCTGCCGGGAGGGCGCTCTCGAGCTCTTCGAGTTCATGATTGATGTAAATCCGTAAAGCCTGAAAGGTGCGTGTAGCCGGATGCTGGCCCTTTTCG
>CAIUZV010000117.1 GCA_903903735.1 uncultured beta proteobacterium
CGCCACATAGGCGCCCAGATAGGTTGTTGCGATTCCTAAGTCTTTGGCAACCGCCGGCGCAACCACCGGCACGTTCATCACTGCCATTGCGACAAGAGCTTGTACAGTCAGTGTTGCAACGAGTACTAGTGAAGGCTTAGGGGGTGTCACAACACACCCTCGTTACAACGCACCATACGAATGCAATCCAGAAAGAAACATGTTGACGCCAAGGAAGGCAAAGCACGTTATCAACAAGCCCACCAAAGCCCAGTAAGCGGCCATCGTTCCGCGCAAGCCTTTAAGCATACGCATATGTAGCCACGCTGCATAGTTTAACCAAACGATTAGCGCCCACGTTTCTTTAGGATCCCACTGCCAGTAAGCGCCCCAGGCATCTGCCGCCCATAACGCACCGAGAATCGTCGCAACGGTGAAAAAAGCAAAACCAACCGCTATGGCCCGATACATGATGTCGTCGAGCACTTCAAAGGAAGGAAGGCGCTCAGAAATAGGTTTGCGAAACAGCAATATCGTTCCGACAATCACGGCGCCGATACCAAAGTAAAGCATCCAAGTGGCTGACAACCCTTCAGTGCGAAACACCATGGGTTCTGCTGCAAGCAAGACACCGAGAATAAAGAGGGGCATCAGCTTTAACCAAGAGCGCGTTTGGCCGTGCTGCTTGACTAGGTAAGCAAAACCAACCATGGCTGCTAAAGAGAAAGTGCCGTAGCCGATAAAGTTTGCAGGCACATGGATTTTCATCCACCAGCTTTTCAGCGCGGGGACGAGGGGCTGAATCTGATAGGCATCCCGGGTAAAGGAATACCAGAGCAAAAACACGACGGCTGACGTGATGATTAACAATACAAAGCCACCCAAGGCGCGCGTTGCATAGCGACCTTCGTAATACAAATAAAACAATGCGGTGACAAGCGAGAACAGGACGAATACTTCGTATAAATTACTGACAGGAATATGGCCAATATCGGGCCCCATCATGTGGCCTTCGCGCCATCGCACCAACATGCCGGTGGACCCTGCGAATACGGCTCCCCAAGTCAGTGCCGTGCCAAGCCATGCGGCGGTGGGGCTCGCGAGCCCGACCCAGTAACAGAACGTAGCCACTACAAACAACGCGCACATCCACAAAATTGCAGACTGCGATGACAGTAGGTATTTCAGCAAAAAAGCCTGCTCCGCGCGCGCGATATCACCTTGATACAACCAAAGGGCAAGCCCGGCTGAGAGGGCTATCACGATCATTAACGTACGAAGCGGTCGCCACAACCAGCCTAGCCAAGTCAGGAAAGGCACGGTCAGCACGAGAATCACTTTTTCGTAGCTGTCCATTGCCTGACTGTAGAGCGTCAAGGCAACGCCCGCCCCCACCGATAGCAACAGAAAAAAGAGCACATCGAATAGCGTAGGGCGGCCGCGCTCGAGGCGCGATTGGGCCGGATCAGATAAATCATCCCAAGTGGTTGCAGCGCCGGCGACTGGTTGTGTCATGGCAGTCTCTTAATGAACAGCGGTTGGTGGTGTGTGTGACGGTGGGTTCAAGCGGGCAAGAGCAAGTTGCAGCTGCTCGAATTCTCGATTGAAATCAAGTGTACGCTTTTGCGATGTCATGGCCGCCAATACACTTGTGCCGCCAGCGTGTTCTGTCGGGCGTAACCACACCCAGATGCGACGATCCCGCACATAAAACATCGTAAAAATGCCCATCACCAGCAGTAGACAGCCAACATACACAATCAACTTACCTGGCGTGCGGCTGACCTGAAAAACACTAGCCTGAACGTGGTCAAAAGACTTCAGCGTAAACATAACAGGCGCCGGATAAAATGCTAGGTCCGATAGCGCCGCCACGGCTAGGCGCGACCAGTTCTCAGCTTTTTCTAGTTCCTCAGGCGAACTGCCAATCGGTGTCAGGCCGGCACGCTCACGCGTCACGCGATAGAGCTCCGCAACGGAGGAAGACAATAAGCGCGCGATGATATCCGCAGCACGCTGCTGCTCAGCCTTAGGTACGTTGCGCTCAAGAAACTCAGAGATCGCACCCAGCCCGCCGGTTGCAAAGGTGTCGAGGGCACGCTCCGCAGAGGTTTGTAAGGCTTTCTGTTCAACCGCTGAGCCGCGATAACTTTGTACAAGATTTGCGGCCGCCTGTCTGCGCATCGCAGGATCGGCCAGCGCTGCGCGCAGCAGCATGAACTCTTTGACCGAGCCATGGTCGTCTGCCGGGATACGCATATATCTGAATCCGGTCTGACCCTGTTCTTGAACGCCCGCCAAAAATACAGACATCCCATCCAACTCAACAGGCAACATATAGTTGTGAAACAACGTTGTCTGACCACTCGCATCTGTTAACCGGTATTCAATACTGGGGCCAACGTTTCGCAAGTTGATATTCTTTTTGCTGGCAGCGCTCCCGGTTACTGCGGCTACGTGTTCGGTTAGCGCTTTGGGTGTTGCAGGCTGGCCGGCCGTCAGATCTTCTACGTTGATCGGACGCAGCTTGGTGATGTCAGCCTTGACTTCTTTCCCGGGTCCCGCAAACTTAACGTCGCTTGATTGCCCAACGCGTGCTTTCAGATCGAGCTCAACGATTTTTTCGCCGACCAGGCTATAGCCGACCAACTCCACTTCGCTGCCACCATCGTCAAAACTAGATTGGTAGACCGTGACGCCTTTAAAGTGCAAGGGCTCATTGACCTCAATCGTGGCATCAAAGCTTTTTCCTGTGTCGGGGTCCGTCACCTCTACCTCGCTGGCGAAGCGGCTAGGCATCCCTGTTGAGTAGTAATCAACAATGAATTTTTTTAACTTCAAACTAAACGGTAAGGGTTGCACGAGTGCGCCATCATCGACGTTGACAACCGCCGAATCACGCGCACTTCCTTCGGGCACGAGCACGTTGGCACGATAGCTTGGGTTACGCAGGGACAACCGCCCCTGCGCCGGGACGTCGGCAATCAACATGTTTTCAACGATCGGGGTTTTGCCAAGCAGCAAGACCTGCAGGCGCACCGGCAATTCGCTATCGAGCAGGCCGCCCACGCAAATAATGACGATCGCTGCATGCGCAAAGATATAACCCAGTCGGTTTCCGCTTCCCTTTTTAGCGGCAATCAGCACGGCGTCACCCTCGGCGCGTAGCCGCAAACTGTAGCCTTGCTTTGTTAACCAGGTCTGTACGGAGCCCGAGGAGTTGGGCACATCGCGTGATGTCTCAAGCTCAACGCGATGATGAAAGGATCGCAAACTAGAGCTGCGGATCTGCTCACGGAAGGAGTTCGCTTCCTTCAACATCTTTGGTGCGTTACGCGCAAGACACAAGCTTGTCGAAACCACCAAAAATGCCATCGTCAGCAAGAACCACCAGTTGTTATAAATATGCCATATCGAAAACTTATCGAGCACTTCGAACCAAAAAGGGCCGAACTGATCGATGTAGGCATTGGGGGTCCGGCCTTGTGGAACAACCGTGCCGACCAGACTGGCCAAGCATATGTACACCAGCAAGCTAATTGCAAACCGCATCGAACTTAATAGTTCAATGAATTGTGCAAAGGGCTTTGAGGCAGGCTTGGGTGATGTGGTGGTCAAAGGTGTAATCGCGATATTGAATGAGATGGTGTCGAAAAAAAAGGGGCGTCTAACGACTCCCCTTTTATTTTTTTATTGCGGTAAAAGGTTTAACGCAAACCTGCCGCGTAATCAGAGACAGCCTTAATGTCTGAGTCAGACATACGATCAGCGATTTGGTTCATCATTGGGCTATTGCCACGATGTCCTGCACGGAACAGTTTGAGCTGTTCTTCGATGTAGGTCGGGAATTGGCCGCTAAGACGTGGGTACTGACCAGGAATGCCAGCGCCTGTTGGAGAGTGGCAACCTGCACAAGCCGGCACGTTACGGTCTGGAATACCAGCACGCCAGATTTTTTGGCCGCGTTCCACCAGCTTTTCGTTGGTTGCCGTGGCGGGCTCTGCCATTTTCTGCAAGGACAGGTAGTACGACACGTTGTGCATATCGGCTTCAGTCAGGGGCGCAGCCATGGCCGTCATCACTGATGGTGCGCCGTCTGGGCCTTTACGTAGCGCCGCTTTAGCACCCGGCTTGATGCGGAACTCAACCAGCTGCTTATAAAGATATTCGTGTGCCTGCCCTGAAAGCATGGGGTTCGCCGGGATTGTGCTGTTGCCCGCCGCACCATGACAGGAGGCGCACGCAACAACGCCACGCGCGGCATCGCCTTGATCGTAGAGTTGGGCGCCCTTGGCCGCATCAGGCTTAGCCGGGCCCGTTACCGGGCCTGCCGCCATAGTGGTTGATAGGGCGGACACCCCAAGTAGCAAGCCACTCGCAAGCATTAACTTGGACAGCAAACGCTTCATTTAAAGACCTCGACGCTTTTTATATTCAACTACTTTCAAACCCTAGATTATACAATAGCGTTTGAGCATATTCTTTGTGGCCTTTCCGTGTCCATCCTCCATCGCGCTTCGTTTTTCACTTC
>CAIUZV010000118.1 GCA_903903735.1 uncultured beta proteobacterium
ATGGACGGCCATGATCTGGTCGACTTCAGCAGCACTCTGTGCTGCATGGATGTGCATACCAACCCCTAGTCGGTTTGCTTCATCTCTAGCCTCTTTGAGCAAGGCAGAACTACAGGTGTCAGTGGCATGGGTGCCTATGCGCCCTGTAATACGACCATCAGCCGCACCGTGCCATTTCTCAACAAATTCGACTCCGTGCCGCAACCGCGCCTCGCCAATTGCAGAGTAATGTGTGTAGTCTCCGTTGCGAAGCTCATGGAGCTTGACATCAAAAATTTTGTTTGCAATCTGCGCACGCAGTCCTGACTGTAAGACGCTCTCAACCAAGGTGTCGGGGCTGTACCAGATATCATTAATCGTTGTAATGCCGGATAACAACATATCCGCACAGCCGAGTGCACCCAAGAGCGACCAGTCCTCCTCGGTCACGTCTTTCTCCAGTCGGAATGCCACATCCAGTAGAGCCGCCTTAGCTGAATGATCGTCTGTCTGACTGCGGAAAATAAGAGATGCTGAGTGCGAATGGCAATTGACGAAACCTGGCAGCACAATTTTCCCTGGTCCGCCTAAAATTTTCCGCGCATCCCAGTAATCTGCTGGCTTAGCCGCCCCTGCATAAACGATCCGAGTGCCGACCACGGCAACTTCGCCATTGGAGATAATCGGCATTCCCTCAGAGACTGGGTAAAGAAACTCGGCTTTGACGAGTAAATCGACTTGCCTCATGGCGTCAATCCTAAAGTATGAAGCGCTGGCTGATTATTTTGTCCCAAAGATGCGATCGCCTGCATCGCCAAGTCCGGGCAAAATATAGGCCTTCTCGTTAAGCTGGCGATCTATGGCAGCGGTGTAAATCATAACTTCCGGAAACTGTTGGTGCACCGCTTGAATACCCTGCGGACAGCTCACTAAACACACAAACTTAATAGAACGAGGCCTCAGTTGTTTAATTCGCTCGATGGCGGCGACAGCAGAATGACCGGTAGCCAGCATCGGATCAATCAGAATAACGTCGCGTTCATTTAGATTGTCCGGGAGCTTGAAGTAATACTCAATTGCCATTAAGGTTTTTGAATCTCTATACAAACCGATATGCCCAACCCGCGCGTTCGGTACTACGCTGAGCATACCGTCTAAAATGCCATTGCCTGCGCGCAAGATACTTACGAATACAAGTTTTTTCCCGTCAATCACCTTGCTTGTCATTTTTTCTAATGGTGTTTCAATTTCAATGTCTTGCATGGCTAGATCGCTTGTCACCTCATAAGCCATTAGTGTTGATATCTCAGTCAATAGTGTTCGGAAAGAACTCGATGAGGTATTCTTGTCGCGCATCAACGTCAATTTATGTTGCACGAGTGGGTGAGTAACGACACAAACGTTTTTTTCAAAGGTTGATTTCATTGATTTAACTTTTAAAAAATTAGCGCTGCTGACGTCTAATGAGCTGTCATGAGAGCCGCCTTCGAGTTTATCGAACATGCCCCAGTCGGCTGCCTGGCTGGTTATTACAGGCAACCATGCGCATAAATGACTACATCTACTTGGTCGCTAAACCCGCGTTAAAAACATTCTTGTCTTTGATGTTTGAGCAATCGTTTCTACCATTCATGCATAACGCTGCTCGCTTGTTATAAAAGTACATCATCTCTTTGTTGTAAAACAGAGCAGTCCACCGGTTCATGAGCTCGACGTCAACATCGGGCGCAAAGCGCGGTATCCACGCGCGCAAGCGTGCGGTACTCTCTTCGATCAAGTGAACGCCCTTATAGTTTCCGTGTAAGCCTACGGTCGAGTCATCGCCCTCAAGTTTGCGATGAACGCCTCCGAGCCACATGCGAGAGCATGACGATAAGCAAAAACCATCGATACTGGTTGAAATATTGTTTTTTCGGATCGTTTCGCCAACGCAGTAACCCGTATTTGCATTTCCGCCGTTGGAGTTGCTGAGCACGACCAGTTCAATCTTGCTTGTATTGATAATTTGCTTGAGCTTATCGCATTCGCCCCCGACAACTGTTCCCGACATGAAGACTGTTGTGCCCGTCACTGTGATGTCCATGGACGCGGCATGTTGGCAAAACATAACCATCATTACGCCGAGCATCTTTTGTGTGATCTGCCTCACAGGTATCCTTGGGTGGGTTGAGGTGCTCTATGCCTTAGAGCGACATGTTTAGTCCAGTGCTGCCTTCGCAGACTGAATCACTTCTCGCCATTTTTTTAATTCGATTTGCGTAAACGCTGAGAATTGCTCGGGTGTACTTTGAGACACTTCAAAGCCGAGCTTGCGAAACCGCGAAATCGCGGCGTCCGTCTTTAATGTTTGGTTAATCGCTTGATTGATTTTTTCAACGACGTCTTTGGGTGTAGCGGCTGGCGCATAGACTCCGTACCAACTTTCAACATCAAAACCGGGTAGTCCTGATTCCGCGATCGTGGGGATGTCTCCAAATAGTTCGATACGTTGCGCGCTTGTGATCGCGAGCGCACGAAGCTTGCCCGCTTTGGCGTGCGCTAACCCCTCGACGCCCGCGAACATCAACTGCGTGTCACCCGCAAGCAGCGCAGTGATCGCCGGCCCGCCCCCTTGATAGGGGATATGTTGCATAGAGGTTCCCGCCATCATATTGAAGAGTGCGCCTGCGAGGTGCACACTGGTCCCCACGCCGGAGGACCCGTAATTGAGCTTTCCAGGCTGCGCCTTAGCTAAGGCGATAAGTTGTTCAACATTTTCAGCACGCACCGTCGGGTGCAAGAGCAATACCAACGGCGCTACCGAAATTTTGGCCACCGGCGCAAAGGCCGTTGAGGTGTCGAACGTGAGATTCTTGTATAGCGTTGCATTGATCGCGTGGGCAGGTGAGGCAAGCAAAAGCGTATAGCCGTCGGCTGCAGTACGCGCTACGCCAGCGGTGGCGATGGTCGACCCTGCCCCACCACGGTTCTCAATGACGACGGGTTGCTTCCAGTGTTCATTAAGTAATTGACCAAGGATGCGAGCGTTCGCATCTACCGCGCCTCCCGGGGGATAACCGACGACGATTTTTACCGAGCGGTTTGGAAATTCTTGCGCCGCAGCATGCTGGTTGAAGGTCAGCAAGGCAAATAGACAAAGTATTGTATTTACGGTGATGCGTGTCGTCATCATTCATCCAATTTTAAAAATACAACAACTGAGTTATACGTGGATAATAGTAGTGCTGTGAAAAATTTCCTAGTGATGTATGGTTTGTATACTAAAACGACCTTGAAAGGACCATAGGCTATGGCAAAAAGTGAGACGACATCGGCTGGCGGTATGCCCGACTCAAGCTTTACAGAGGGGCTCATTGCCTTTTGCCGTGATTTTCGGAATCAGCCAGTTCCTCTAGAGGCAGTGCGTCGCTCTACGGATGCCATCACAGATACGCTCGCCTGCATGGTGCTTGGTGTTAGCCAACCGCTTGAACCTAAACTGCGTCGCGCTCTTTTCTCTCAGAAAACGCTTGCGCAGCTAATTGAGCAATTTGAAACAGCTACCTTACGCTCAGATTCTACCGAGGCGCTAGGTTCGGCGGCTCTCTATTTCGGTACGCTCGCGCATGCAGCAGACTTTGATGACATTAGTCATCCCGCCTACTGCCATGCCACTGCGCTGTTGTTGCCTGCGCTACTTGTTCGTGGCGCTGCTTTAGGGGTGAGTGGAGAAGCGCTGATTCGTGCACATATTGTTGGGATTGAAACGCTCGGCCAATTGGGCCGGCGTCTCAATACCGCGCATTACGAGCGCGGTTGGCATACCACGGGGACCTTTGGCGCGATCGGTGCTACGGTCGCCTTGGCGTTTTTGGAGAACTTTTCAGATGCTCAGATTCGCGGTGCGTTGGGGGTCAGTGCATCGCTCGCAAGTGGTGTGCGTCAGAACTTTGGCACGATGACTAAACCCTTGCATGCCGGTTTGGCGGCGCGCTCGGCTATCTTGGCGACACGCTTAGCTGAACAAGATTTCACCTGCGCGGCGGATGCGATAGAAGGGAAGTTTGGTTTCTTTAATGTGTTTGGCGGAGTTGCTCCAGCCAGTTACGCTAAGCCGTGGGGTCAGCCCGTAGAGATTCTAACGGAAGCCGGAATCGGCTTGAAGGCATACCCCTGTTGCGCGGCCACGCATCCCGCAATCGACGCTGCGCGTACATTGCGCGATTTACTGAAGGGCTCTTCAGCCGAGGATATCCGCTCGATTCGTGTAGGCGCCTCACGTTTTGCCATGCAACCTCTGATTTACGATATTCCCACCGATGGACTAGAGGGCAAGTTCAGCATGCGTTACTGCGTGGCCGCTGCATTCATCGATGGAAACGTCAAAATCGGCACCTTCGCGGAATCTCAGATCAAACGAGCTGTGACGGCCGAATTGATGAAAAAAATCAACGTCGAGATCGATCCCTTGGTTGCGGATGATCACGAGTTTGCCGCCATTGTCGATGTAGAACTGAAGTCTGGGCATCGAGAGAGCGTGCGGGTGGATGTTGCGAGCGGCAAGCCCGGAAACTGGCTGAGCGAAGAGTTACTGCAAGAGAAGTTTTTTGATTGCCTGGGTGCCGACAAAATCAAAAGTGATTCGGCAAGTGCTTTATTTAGCCTAGCAAGGGACCTATGTCATCAGGACAGCATAGAGAATATTTACGAAACTCTGCTGCGCGTATTGGCGCAGACCAACGCCCGAAGCGTTTAAGAGCTCACCTTGTTCGCCAACAAATGGCCACTCAGCCAAGCGCCCTCTACTCGGCCGCCATTTAGCCAATCTCCGCAGAGGCCAAGTTTCAGTTCGTGATTGAGATAAAAAGCGGGAGCAGGGCTGGCGGTACCGCTTGCGTAACGCCAACGGTGAACAGATACCTCGTCCTCTGCGCAATCTAGCCCAAGCTTCTTGGCGCAGGCCAACATCTGCTCTGTCGCGTCTTCTTTGCTTAACTCAATAAACTCTTGGCTCCATTCCGCATTGGCGTGGATCGTCCAAGATTCTTTGCCAGTACGCTTGGGTTTAGACAGATTCCTGGAAATCCAACTGATGATTTCTTGGTTTACAAATGCGGCATCGAAAGGGACATTCACGTTGTCTTTAAAGCGAGCCATGAGCGTCCAACAGCCCTTCATGTTGGAGCGCTCGGTGATTGCTTTGGCCGCGGGATCGAGTTCTCGTACGAGGCTGAGCGCTTGCGGGCCCGGTATAGCCAAGAGCAGCTCATCAAACCTAGCGGCGATATCGCCTGATTCTGCGCTGTGTAAGAACCACTTACCCTCTTGACGCTTAAGCGTATCAATTGTCTGACCAGCATGAATCGTTAAGTCTTTTGCTAACTGCTTAGCAGGCGCATTCATCCCTGGGATGCCGACATATCGAATGTCTTTTGAGTGTGAAGCGGTCCATTGATTTGCTTCAAAGACTTTGAGCCTTGGTTCCCATGGTGCTGCGACCTGATCGGCCATCCATTTTTCTACTTGCTGAATAAATAGTGGGTCTCTTGCTGTGAAGTACTGCGTACCATGGTCAGCGGTCCAATCTTCGCCACGTTTGGTGCTCATGCGACCCGCTGGGCTACGACCTTTCTCAAAGAGCTCAACATGATGTCCCAACTCTTTGAGCCTAGCCGCGCAGCTCAGGCCAGCTATGCCAGCGCCAATAATGGCGATTGTCTTGTTAATTTGCTTAGTCATCGTCTTGTCGAATAGCTCTAAAAGTAAGGTTGATGCGCGGGGCGACAGCCCGTTTGGTTTTTGTTAGGCTGTGTTGCCAAAATTCTTGAGTGGGTGGCTGCATAAGCAGCATACTGCCGTCTTCTAAAAAAAGAGAAACGCTGGTTTTATCGAACTTATGTTTAAACGCGAACTTACGCGTACCACCCAAACTGATCGAAGCAATGGGAGTGAAAGGATCTAACTCTTTTTCGTCATCACTATGCCAGCCCATGCCTTCATTGCCGTCATGGTACAGATTCAATAGGCATGAATTGAAGGTGCTGTGTGTGAATGACTCAAGTTTATGTTTGATATGTAATAGATCAGCGGTCCAAGCTTGTGGGAATTTCTTTACGCCTGAGTAGGTGTAAGAGCAACCCGCATCACCTACCCAGGCGACCTTTCTTTTTGTAGTGATTAACTTCCCAAACATGAGCAACTGATCTTCTTTCCAGTCAATCGTGCTTTGTAGCGAGGTGAACAGCGCTGCACAGTGATCCAGGTCGAAGAATCCCGCAATGTAGGTTGCACCGCCGTCCTTGGGTAGTAGATTCATCTCAGTCGGAGCTAAGGTTGTTTTCCATGATGATGCGCCCATAGCGTTGACGATCTGTATTAATTCGCGCGGCGAATTGTTCAGGCGTCATTGGCCAGGGTG
>CAIUZV010000119.1 GCA_903903735.1 uncultured beta proteobacterium
ACTAATGAGCAACGCCGGGACAAAGAGTGCGGTCCAGAGTTCTAGATCCCATAGCGGGGCGGTGAGAGGCGGGAGGCTTTGTGGAACAAATCCCACCACCTTCACGCCTGCTGTGTCCCAATTCAGGCCCCAAGTGAGCCCAGTTGTGAGGCCAATGGCGATGACTGGGCAGGCCTTGCCTAAAATGTCAGCGATTGTTGGTGCGACGCCAAGCCTAACGAGGCTCGGCTTGAGATATTTACGTGTCAGAAAGAGAAAGGCGAGGGTGGCGATGCCCAACATGAGCGTCAAAACATGTGCCTCTGATGCGTGAAGGAGTAAATTTTTTATGACAGCAAAAAAATTATCACCCTCAGCGCGAACGCCTAGGAGTGTTTTGAACTGATTGGCTGCGATCAACAGTGCCGAAGCGGTAATGAATCCGGATACGACGGAGTGGCTTAAGAAGTTTGCGAGAAATCCCATGCGCAGTAAGCCCATCACCAGCAGCATCAGGCCAGACAAAAAGGCGAGAGTGATGGCAACCTGCCAATACGCATGGGTGCCCGCAGCGGCATGTTCACCGATCGCGGCTGCCGTCATGAGGGAAACGACGGCGACTGGACCGACCGCTAAGACTCGACTCGTTCCCAAAAACATATACAGAATGAGAGGCGAGATACTTGCGTAGAGTCCAACCTCAGGAGGCAGTCCCGCAAGCATCGCGTAGGCGAGGCTTTGGGGAATAAACATAAGGGTGACAAACAGCGCAGCCAGTAGGTCGCTGGAGAATGTGCTGCGATCGTAAGTGCGGATCCATTCAAGGATCGGTAGTCGGAGAGGCGTGATGTTCATCGCTTGCGTTCAAGAGCCTCGAAGGCAAGCATGCCCGCCACCATCGCCGACACAAACCACAGTGCCTGTATCTGTCCAGAGGCCATCGATACCAGGGCAGGCCCAGGACAGAATCCCGCCAAGCCCCACCCAATCCCGAAAACGGTGCTGCCGATGATGAGACGCTTATCGATGTGACTCGCGGTGGGCAAACGTAAGGCGCCCCCAAGAATCGTAGTGGTACGTTTTTTTGCAATGGCGAAAGCAACAAATCCTACGGCGATCGCGCCCATCATCACGAAGGCGAGCGACGGGTCCCAGTTTCCAAAGATGTCGAGGAATCCAATGATTTTTCCTGGGTCAGTCATCCCCGATAGGATGAGACCTAGGCCAAATAACAAGCCAACTAAAAATTCAGTGAGTCGATTCATGTCGTGCTCCTTATAGCCAGTGGCGAGCAATGAGAACGGTGCCAAAGCCTGCACCCATAAAACTCAGGGTAGCGACTAAGGAGCGCGGTGAAAGGCGAGAGAGGCCGCATACGCCGTGGCCGCTTGTGCAGCCGGATGCGTAGCGCGTACCGACGCCCACTAAGAGCCCGGCAATGACTGTGGTGAGCGTATTGGCTTCGATCCGAGGTGCTGACACAAAATCTGCTGGGGCAACGAGCATAAACAACCATGGGGCGGCGAACATGCCTAACAGGAAAGTCAACCGCCACCCGGCATCGCCCGCTTTCGGAGGCAACAAGCCGCCAAGAATTCCACTAATTCCGAGAATACGCCCGTTAGCGAGAATGAACAGAGCGGAGGAGATACCCAGTAGAACGCCACCCGTGATGGCGCTCCATGGTGTGAAGTGAGTCCAATCAATGACGATCATTTTTTTACCTTTGGTTTCTTACAAAATTGGGCATACAAGACTTCCATCAGCGCGAGCGCCTGAGGGCTACTGAAGCGGTAGTAGATGTTTTTGCCTTCTCTTCGGGTGGTGACTAATTTTTCCTTTCGCAAAACGGTTAACTGTTGCGATAGGGTGGGCTGCACGATGCCGAGTAAATCTTGTAATTCACTCACGCATTTTTCTTGCTGAGTGAGTTGACACAGGATCAACAGGCGATCCGGGTTGGTGAGTACCTTCATGAGGCGGCAGGCTTGATCGGCCGATGCCTGCATGCTCTCTAGCTCAAGCGTGGGGGGGAGCGTAGACATTTGTATTAAACATTCTATTGATAATTATCAAGATAACATTATATTGCATAATAATTTATTTGTAAATATAATATTATTCAATTCATCTACTATTGGAGTCAACGATGTCTGGCGCAGCAACAAAACCTACTGTTCACGGAATTTTTGATCCGGCCACTTGGACGGTGACCTACGTGGTCTATGACGGCCCTGGATCGGCCTGCGCGATTATCGACTCCGTGTTGGATTATGACCCCAAGTCGGGTCGGACCCAGCACACCTCGGCCGATAAGGTGATTGCATTTGTGCGGGAACATCAATTGAAAGTGGAGTGGATTCTAGAGACCCATGCGCATGCAGATCATTTGTCTGCAGCCCCTTATTTAAAAGAGAAATTGGGGGGCAAGCTGGCGATTGGTTCACACATTAGGGCGGTGCAAAAAGTTTTTGCAGAGATTTTCAACCTCGAACCAGGTTTCAAGCAGGATGGCACGCAGTTCGATCATCTGTTCACAGAAGATGAAGTGATCAAGGTGGGGACGCTCACCGGACGAGCCTTGTTTGTCCCTGGACATACCCCTGCATGTATGGCGTATCAGTTTGGTGATGCGGTGTTTGTTGGAGACACGCTGTTCATGCCGGATGTGGGCTCAGCGCGTTGTGATTTTCCGGGTGGCGATGCCAGAATGCTTTACGAATCGAGCAAAAAGATTTTAAGTTTGCCAGCCGAGACGCGACTGTTTATGTGCCACGACTACCCGCCAAACGATCGGCCGATTCGTTTTGAAACGACAGTCGCTGAGCAACGAGCGCACAACATACATTTACATGACGGCGTCACCCAAGAGCAGTTCGTTGCCATGCGAACCAAGCGTGATGCCACACTCGAGATGCCCGTTCTGATTCTTCCGGCAGTGCAAATCAATATTCGTGCGGGAAATTTACCGCCACCTGAGCCCAATGGGAAATCCTATCTCAAGATTCCCCTGAACGCGTTGTAAAACTTACTCATTCAAAAAA
Source organism: uncultured beta proteobacterium (assembly GCA_903903735.1). GTDB lineage: Bacteria > Pseudomonadota > Gammaproteobacteria > Burkholderiales > Burkholderiaceae_B > Zwartia. The sequence goes on from CAIUZV010000119.1 coordinate 3,024, forward strand.
AGGATCTACCTCATGAAAAGCAACGTTGGTGGTATTGATCGCATCTTGCGCGTCGCTGTTGGCTTGACGTTAATCGCGTTGGCGGCTACTGGGACAGTGGGTGTTTGGGGTTGGATCGGTGTCGTGCCGTTGGCGACAGGGCTGTTTCGCTTTTGCCCGTTATATCCGTTGATTGGCGTGAATTCCTGTGGCTCGGGTGCAGGTAAAAGCTGCGGCAGTTGCTACAAAAAATAAACGCTTGTAGGCCTTAAGGTTGTTTAAAACTGATCGGGACGATCACCGTCGCACTGATGGCGCTTTGTCCCCGCATGCCGGGAACGAAGCGCCATCGCGTGACCGCTTGTAGGGCCGCCTGATCTAGTCGATCGTAGCCGCTGCTTTGATGGAGTGTCACTGACGTGGCATTCCCTTCTGGGCTCACGTTGACAAGCAAGAGCACGGTGCCAGTTTCACGGTTGCGTTTTGATAGCGGCGGGTACAGGGGAGCGGGGTTGTGTAGGTACGCTGGATCCAAGCGAGGAGGCGTAGTGATGAATTCAGATGCCTTACTCGAACTTCCAACAGTCTCCTGACGAGAGTTCACACTGGGCGACGCTGCCGCCGCGGCAGAGGTTTTGCTTGACTGTAATGGTACTATCCTCGGCGCAGGTGTGGGTGGAGACGATGTCGTTTGAGGTGGTTCAGGGACTGGCTCTGCTTTCTGGCTGGGTGTTGGCGTTGTTGCCGTTCGTGCCGGAACAATCTCGAGCGGAGTCGAGTGTCTCTCTTCGGTTGAGATATCAGGTGAATCGTTGGGTACGCTCGTGGCCGGTAGAGGGGCAGCGACGATCGACATGGCTGGAGTGTCGGTGGGGGGCTTTGGGTCGGGGTATCCAGCCTCTGCGAGTTCGCTCGCGCCCGAGAGATCGACCACGATGATATCCAGCGCTGCGGGAGAGGAGGCGTTCGGAGCGCTTACCAACAAGTCTAGGCGCAAGAGCACGAGGGCCAGTACGAGGGCGTGAACCAAAATGATCAACGCGGCGCGCCAACCATAGCGCTGTTTGGGCGTTGTATGGGTAAACCTTACCGGCGCGTAGATCCCCGTTGCATCGTTAGCAAGCAAAGTGGAGTCCGTGGCAGCGGTCGGGGTGGAGGTGTTGTCTGGCATCGTTCTTTTTTACCTACCGAGCAGTGTAGAGCGTTTAGTCCGTCTTCAGATAAAATTTGCAGTATTAACGTTGAACAATCAGTTTTAGGCGATAAAAATGAAAAAGCTGTCGAGTGTTGTCTGCATGGTTATTAGTTTCTTGTTTTTTCACACCGCGATCGCACAAAGCTCAGCGAATACGGGGCTTGCTTTCGAGACGCCCTGGGTACGTGCCAGCGCTCCTGGCCAAAAAAATGGTGCGGGCTATGTGCAGATACAGAATAAAAGTAATCAGACAGATCGTTTGATTTCTGCGACAACGGAAAATATTGGGCGCGTGGAGTTGCACACAATTATTAATGAGAATGGTGTGGCCAAGATGCGGCAAGTGCAGGGCATTGAAGTACCAGCAGGGAGCGGGGCCACGCTCGCGCCCGGTGGATTTCACATCATGTTTATGGGCTTGACCGAGCCATTCAAGGCTGGTGAGCTGGTTCCTGTCACGCTACGCTTTGAAAAAGCGGGTGAGATCAAGATCAACTTTGAGATCAAACCTGCGACCTATAACCCCCCTGCGGCAGGGCAAAACGCTGCGCACAAGCATTAAGATATAAGGCCTCTATGTTTGGCGTGACAGATTACGGCTCTTTCGTTGTTGCCTTCACAATCTTCTTGTTGATTCCTGGGCCCGGCAATTTGGCCCTGGTCACGTCCACGAGCAAAGGCGGGATTGCTGGTGGTTTAGGTGCCACAATGGGTGTGATCCTTGGAGATCAAGTGCTGTTGTGGCTTGCCGTCGCGGGTGTCGCTGCGATTCTGATGGCGTATCCGACGGCCTTTGAGGCCGTGCAGTGGCTGGGTGCAATATACCTAGGTTGGTTAGGTATACGCATGGTGTTAGCCAAGCCGGGTGCTGCCCCCATCTTGAATATCAAGCCGTATCACTATTTGCGTCAGGCATTACTGATCACGGTGCTCAACCCTAAAGCCATTGTGTTTTATATGGCCTTCTTTCCCTTATTCGTCGATCCTGTCCATCACAGAGGGCTAGTCACTTTCGCGTTTCTAGCGGGCACGATCGCTGTGTTGACCTTCCTCTACGGGTTAGGCGCGACTTTGTTGACATTTTTTATGGCGGCGCGGTTACGGACCAACCCCAAAGTGGGTTATTGGCTCGAGAAAATAGCCGGCCTGTGCCTGATTGGTTTTGGCATCAGGCTGGCATTCTCTCGTTGATTCGCGCTATTTGGTCTGCTCAGCGACCATGTGTGTGTGTGCGGTCTTAAGCAAAATGCAAGGCACGTTCTTCTCGACACCGCGATCGATCATCGCACCGAGGATATGCTCGTGTTCCGTTCTATTGCCTTGAACCAAATCGCGCAACATCGAGGCTGCAAAACTCGAACCAACTTTCGTCAACATCTCTAAGGCTTTTTGTTGAGCGCTCGCTTTAGTCGGAAAGCCATGTGCTTGTGCGATCGCGCAGGACTCTGCATAAAAAGCGGTCATGACTTCCTTGCCCCAAGGGGCTGCCGCGATTTTTCCGACGTGTCCACGGCATAGGGTGGTCATACCAGCAAGCGTGGCGAGAAACACCCACTTATCCCACAGCGATTGTTCGATGTTTTCGCTGTAAGACTTGTCAAACGAGGCTTTTTCACAGAGTGCAAAAAATTCGCGCGCTAAAGACTCGTGCGCAGCAGAACGATGGCCAACGGTGAGTGCATGCAGTTCAGTTAATTGTTTGACGGCACCCGTTGCAGCAATTGTTGCAGCAATATGGGCGACGCCGCCCATGACGCGATCTCGACCAAACGTGTCGTCAAGGCGCTGAATGTGGCTCATGCCGTTTAAAAACGGTAGCAACACGCCTTGACTACTTGCTCCGCTAATCGAGTCGAGTGCATCGTCAAAATCAAAGGCCTTTGGTGCCAGAATGATCAAGTCATAGTCTGGTTTTAACTGCTCACGGGTGACAGACTTGGGCTGAATGGTAAATGATTCTTTAGGCGTCTCGATCGTCAGGCCCTCCGCTTGAATCTTTGCGTGACGCGCATCCCGCAACAGGTATGTCACATCCGCACCGGCCTGAATGAGACGCGCCCCAAAATAGCCGCCTACCCCACCAGCCCCTAGAATCAGTATCTTCATTTGTGTCTCCATGTTGCCGCTCATCTTATCGTGTTTTGCGGTTAGAGTGATGGTTGTTTAAGAACTCTAAAATAGCACCGCGTCCGGAACCTATGCTGGTAGCCCTCTCGAAAATCGTACAGTCCTCGCGCATCCCTTTTCAGGTACGTAGCTTTCGCTATCAATGGCCGGCAGATCTCTGCGCTTCTTGGGCCTTTGAAATGGAGATCTTGGTTCTAGGTTGGTATGTACTGGTGGAATCGAATTCAGTGCTGATGCTTGTGGTGTACGGAGCACTGCAATACAGCGGTTCGTTGATTAGCCCATTCTTTGGTCTTGCCGGCGACCGGTTCGGTTATCGAAACCTCTTCATGCTGACGCGTGGGCTTTATGGCGTGCTCGCCTTATCGATCGCTTTATTGGGTGTGTTTGATTTGCTGTCACCGACGCTGGTCATTGTGTTGGCGTCAATTGTTGGTGTGGTGCGTCCCTCTGACATGATGATGCGATACGCGTTGATTGGTCAGACACAACCAGCTGATCAGATCACAGCAGCGCTTGGCTTGTCACGCATGACCTCGGACTCCGCACGCATTGCCGGTGCGTTGGCGGGAGCGAGCGTGTTTGCACAGTTCGGATTGGTATCTGCGTATGTCGTCATTACGATTCTCTACATCGTCAGTTTTGTTTTCTCACGAGGGGTAGCAGGGCGTAGTGAGCACGCCGGGCATCCCGCGGCTGTGTCACCAGTGCGTGACCTAAAAGAGGCCTTTGTCTATGCCTGGGGTAAGCCGGAGTTGCTTGGGCCGCTTGCCATTGCATTCTTGATTAATCTCCTCGCCTTCCCGTTCTCGCTTGGCTTATTACCCTATATCGCAAGAACGATTTATGAGGTCGATCAGACAGGCCTTGGCCTACTGAGTGCAAGTTTCTCTGTGGGCGCCTTACTGGGCTCGTTGGTGTTGGGCACCAATGTTTTTTCGTTGGGGACGGCGCGTGCGATGCTTATCGCGGCAGCATGCTGGTTTGGACTGCTTTTGGTTTTCGCACCGATCACGTCTTTCGTGACAGGAGCGATGATTTTGTTGTGTGCAGGCTTTGCGCAAAGTATGTGTATGACCCCGCTCGCCGCGGTCATGTTGCGTTCGACAGATCCGAAGTTTCGAGGGCGCATCATGGGCTTGCGAATCTTGGCGATTTGGGGGCTCCCACTAGGCTTGTTGATTGCGGGGCCACTCATTTCTTCGATCGGATTTGTATGGACCGCAGTCCTATACACGACGCTTGGTCTTGTCGCGACCATTGCGGTCGCTTGGCGATGGCGAGATCGTCTATGGCAGGTCAGTGCGCCAGCTAACAGACACGGGTAGAGCGCGCGCGAACGGCTTGAACCGCTGCGCACTCTACGAGATCGCTTTATAGGCCCTCAACGATACGGATATCGCGCTCAACCGATCCTGTGCCAAGTGCACGAACCGCCTCTTGGTAGCCAGGGCTGTTGTACGCGGCTAGCGCAGCATCGACACTTTCGAACTCCAGCAGCACAGTGCGTTGTTTGACACCGGCCTCTTTGACGGCAGCCGCTTCGTTGCGTGCCAAAAATTTTCCGCCAGCGGCAAGGAGTGCTGGGCCGGCCAACTTGGCATAGGCGGCGAGCGCCTCAGGGTTGGAGATGGAGCGATAGGCGCTAATCCAATAAGCTTTAGCCACAATGACCTCGAGTTGTTAAAAGGTTGAAAAATTCTGAACCAGTAGAGTACCAAGTCTGTGCACGTCGTTGGGGCGCAATACCTCCGAACAATTGCTGCGCCGCAGCGTAAGCGACTGTTGCTGCATTGACTGCAAGCGCGTGCTCTTTATGTTAGGGTTGATACTAGGTTTGATACAACGTTCAGAGTCAGATGAAAATTTTTTACGGCTGGAAAATGGTCTTTGCTGCAGCGTCGCTGCAGTTTTTGCAGTCCATGATGCTGCATCAGGCATTTGGTGCATACATCGCCGTTCTGATTCAAGAAAAAGGCTGGAGTAAGACCTCGGTCTCGGGTGCATCCGCGCTCATGTCCATGGAGGCCGCCATCATCGGTCCCATACTTGGATGGTTCCTCGACAAGTTTGGCTCGCGCGGCGTGATCAAGGTCGGTGTGGTGGTGTTCGGGCTTGGGTTCATTCTGCTGAGCCAAATCGACAGCTTGATGGGTTTTTATGGTGCGGCGGTTGTCATCGCGATTGGCTCGTCGATGGCGGGATATTTCCCACTGAATGTGGGTGTGATTCAGTGGTTTGAAAAAAAACGAGCACGAGCGCTTTCGATGGTCGGTTTGGGTTTGGCATTAGGCGGAATGCTAGTGCCTCTTGTTGCATGGAGCATCGAAACATTTGGCTGGCGGGAAACTGCGTTCACCTGTGGTGTCTTAGTGATTCTAGTGGGCTATCCCTTGGCCTGTATCTTTCGCCGCCGCCCTGAAGACTTCGGTGAAACAGTCGACGGACTTGGTGTGGCGCGTGGAACGATTGATGTGTCTGGTGCGGTGGAATCTAAACCCGAGCCAGAGTTCACGCCTCGTCAGGCGCTTCGCACAAAAGCGTTTTGGTTGTTATCGGCCGGGCATGGTGTGGCGTTGATTATCGTGACAGCAGTCAACACCCATGCGATTAATCATATGCGCATCTCGTTGGACTACTCCATTGCGCAGGCATCTTTTTACATCACACTCATGACGGGTTTTCAGGTGATTGGGGTGGTGCTTGGTGGTGTGCTCGGCGACAAGTTACAGAAGAATCGCGTTGCGGCGGTGTGCATGATGATGCATATGGTGGGTATGTTGATGCTGACCTATGCGTTCGGGCCAGAGATGCTGGTGTTGTTTGCGGTTTTTCATGGTTTAGCCTGGGGTATCCGAGGCCCTTTTATGCAGGCTATTCGTGCTGACTACTTTGGGCGCAAATCGATCGGAATGATTCTCGGTTTGTCTGCGTTGCTGACAGCCTTCGGTCAGATATCTGGTCCGTTACTCGCTGGCATCATGGGTGATGCGACGGGGAATTATCGCTTGGGCTTCACGGTGCTTGCGTTAATCGCCGGCGCAGGCACCGCCTTATTCTGGTTTGCCAAGCCACCCGCCATGCCCGAACCCGCCGCTCAGCGCCAGTAGATCAGGCGTTATCTCCGATAGCTTCGCGCAGTCGCGCACTGACTGACTGACCTCGATCGATCTCGGTGCGCATACTCGTGGGTGGCGTGAGTATTCGCGTATGTTTTTATTAGAATTTTTAAGTATTTGAAGCGTAATTTGTTATCCTAGCGCTCCCTGCACATGGAAGGTTGTTGCGCTGCACGCATAAGTTTACTTAGTGCGCAAGGATGTTTGAGATAAATGGTGATTTGGGTGTTGAGACTTTGCGTCGCATTTTTCGTTTCAGCGGTGTCAGGCTGTATCACAGTCGGGCCTGATTATGACCAAAGACAAGGAACGAACGTGCCGAGCGCACCCGTCGCATGGCAGCAGCCCTTGCCACACGGCGGGGATATTGTTGCCTTGGGAAATTGGTGGTCACAATTTAATGACCCCGTTCTACTTGAACTAATAGATTCCGCTCAGCAGCAAAGTCAGTCTATGGCGGCGGCGGCACTGCGTATTGCGCAAGCGCGTGCGGTGCTCGTGACAGCGAATGCGGCAGCAGTGCCAAACATCAATGCGGCTGCCGTCGCAACGCGTGGCACGTTTCAGTTGGGTGGCCCCATTATCGTGGCGACCACCGCGCAAGCTCAACTGCAGCTTGGGTGGGAGATTGATTTGTTCGGTGGATTGTCGCGTGCCAATGAAGCCGCTAGAGCGCGGCTCGAGGCGCAGGTCGACAATTGGCATGAGGCTCGGATTTCTGTGTCGGCTGATATTGCCAATATGTATACGAACTTTCGCGGCTGCGAACAGTTAGTGGTGCTTGCCCGAGCTGATGTGAAGTCGCGTGTGCAAACGGCGGACTTGACTCAAAAGCTTTCAGCGTCAGGATTTCAGTCTCCTGCCGCAGCTTCCTTAGCCAGTGCGAGTGCTGCCGAAGGTCAAAGTCGTGTGGCAGCACAGTCTGCCGATTGCGATATTCTGATTAAGGCACTCGTGGCGATGACAGGCATGGTTGAAGTTGATCTGCGCGCGAAGCTATCGACTCAATCATCCAAATTGCCCACGCCAGCGATGCCAGCGCTCAAGCAGGTGCCCGCCCAAGTGTTGTCGCAGCGCCCCGATATTGCCGCAGCCGAGCGTGACGTCGCAGCTGCCAGTGCAGAGATCGGCGTGCGCGAAGCGGAACGATATCCCAGACTATCACTGCTCGGAAATATTGGTCCTTTAGGGTTTGAGACAAGTGCGGGCTCTATTAACGCGACGTCTTGGTCGATCGGTCCGTCCTTGACGCTCCCGATATTTGATGCGGGCCGGCGCGCTGCAAACGTTGATACAGCGATTACCGCCTATGAGGTGACAGCGAACAACTATCGTACGCAGGCGCGGCGCGCGGTGCGCGAAGTAGAAGAAGCCTTAGTTCGATTAAGTAGTCTAGACATCCGTGAAAAAGAGTCCTTGAAAGCGTCAAAGGGCTATCACGCGTCTTTGCGTGCGATGCAAGAGAAATACAAGTTCGGCTTGGCAAGCATTCTCGATCTTGAGGAAACCAGAAGACTTTCTTTTAATGCGGATAATGTGTTGGCGACGGTCCGACGCGAGCGCGTGAATGCATTTATTGCGCTATACCGTGCCGTCGGTGGCGGTTGGACCGCCTCGGATTCGCTCAACACATTGCAGACGGCGAAGTCTACCCCCGTCGACATACTAAAGACGAAGGCTCAACCATGAAATGGACACGAACGATGCAGAACGTTTTGGCTGCAAGCCTCTTGAGTTTGGTGTGTTTGCAAGCGGATATCGCCCAGGCGCAGCCCACATCGCCTGCGGTCCGCCCCGCGCTCACTATCTCGGTAGCTAAGCCGCAGTGGTTGTCTATGGGTGTAACGATACGAGCTAATGGCAACATTGCAGCCTGGCAAGAAGCCTCAGTGGGATCGCAGGTCGGTGGGTTACGTATGGCTGACGTTCGCGTGAACGTAGGCGACGTCGTCAAACGGGATCAAGTGCTTGCGATGTTCGCAACCGATACGGTCTTGGCAGATCTGGCCGTACAGAAGGCACAAGAAGCCGAAGCGATCGCCGCCTTGGCCGAAGCGCAAGCTAACGCCGGACGGGCCCGTAGTCTGAAAAATTCCGGGGCTCTGTCCGCGCAGCAAATCAGTCAGTATCTGACAGCTGAACAAACGGCTAAAGCGAGACTCGAGGCGGTTCGCGCGCAACTGCAAGTGCAAAACTTACGCTTACAGTATGCGGAGGTTCGCGCGCCAGACGACGGTGTGATCTCAGCCCGGCAAGTAAGCGTTGGGGCTGTGGTGCCGGTAGGCACAGAGCTATTCAAAATGGTGCGGCAGCGCAGGCTTGAGTGGCGCGCTGACGTGGTGTCTGAAGAGTTAGATCGGATTCGAGTTGGAATGCCTGTGCGAGTCCATCCCGCAAGTTTTGGAAAAGAGGCCACTCCCTTAATGGGTAAAGTGCGTGTGATTGGCCCCACTGTTGATATGCAGGCGCGTACCGCAGTCGTGTATGTTGATCTCCCAAGGATTGAGAACGACACACCAGTTGTTCGTGCAGGAATGTTTGCAAGCGGTGAGTTCGAATTGGGCAACACGCGGGTGCTGACCTTGCCTCAAGAGTCAGTCGTCATGCGCGATGGTTTTAGTTACGTATTTAAAGTTCGAGATACTGCGCGTGTTTCACAAGTTCGAGTCGAGGTGGGTCGTAGGCTCAACACGCGCGTGGAGATTCTCAAGGGAGTTGAGGAAAGCGATGTGATTGCAGAGTCTGGAGCGGGTTTTCTCAATAACGATGACGCGATCGCGATTGACTCAACGCAATCACCCACTACGTCTGTAGCAAAATAGGCGACGCGATGAATTTTTCCGCCTTTTCGATTCGTCATCCTATTCCAGCGATCCTGCTGTTCATTTTGCTGTCGATTGCTGGGGTGTTGTCGTTTCGGGCGATTGGTGTTCAAGACTTTCCCGATATTGAGTTGCCCATGGTGACGGTCGAAGCGAGCCTGCCAGGCGCTGCTCCTGCAACCCTGGAGACAGAAGTTGCTCGCAAGATTGAAAATTCAATTGCCACCCTACAGGGAATTAAGAATCTGTACACAAAGATATTAGAGGGCACAGTTGTCATCACAGTCGAGTTCAATCTCGAAAAGAATGTGATGGAAGCTGTCAATGATGTGCGCGATGCGGTCACACGGGTGCGCGCAGACTTGCCCGCTGATGTCAAAGAGCCAACCATCTTGCGCACCACGACAGCGGGTCGTCCGCTCATGACGTATGCCTTGACATCGTCTCGTCTTGATCAAGAGGGACTGTCTTGGTTTATTGACAATACGGTGACTAAGCAGTTGTTGGCAGTAAACGGCGTGGGCCGTGTTAAGCGAATGGGCGGCTTAAATAGAGAGATTCGTATCGAACTAGATCCTCTCAAGATGGCCGCCTTAGGGGTAACTGCCTCTGAGATCTCTCGTCGTCTCAAGCAGGTTCAACTGGAGTCTCCTGGTGGCCGTGGCGATATCGGTGGAGCGGAGCAGTCGGTTCGGACAATTGCGACCGCGGCGAGCGCAGCCGAGCTGGCAGCGCTGGATATCTCATTGCAGGATGGTCGCCGAGTGCGACTCGGACAGCTTGCCCACATTGAGGATACGACCGCCGAGCGTCGCTCAGTCGCCTTGGTGAACGGCAAGCCGGTGGTGGCGTTTGAGATCATGCGCAGCAAAGGTGCCGACGAAGTATCGCTGGCGAAAAATGTGCACGAAGTGATCGCATCACTTGCGTTACAGAATCGCGATATTGAGTTTACCGAGCAGATTAATAATGTGACCGTTACCGAGGAAAACTTTGCAGGCTCGATGCACCTCTTATACGAAGGGGCAATCTTGGCTGTCTTGGTTGTTTGGTATTTTTTAAGGGACTGGCGCGCAACCATTGTGTCTGCTGCGGCACTGCCACTTTCTATCCTCCCCGCTTTTTTAGGTATTTATTTTTTTGGCTTTACGCTGAACATGGTGACGCTCACGTCGCTGGCGTTAGTGGTCGGTATCTTGGTCGATGATGCGATTGTTGAAGTGGAGAATATTGCGCGACACCTTCGTATGGGGAAGTCACCTTTTCAGGCAGCGCTGGACGCTGCGGATGAAATTGGCATGGCGGTGATTGCGACGACGTTTGCCCTGGTGGCTGTATTTTTGCCTACGGCATTCATGGACGGTATCCCAGGAAAATTCTTTAAACAATTCGGTTGGACAGCTGTTCTAGCAATTCTTGCGTCCTTGCTGGTTGCACGTCTCTTGACGCCAATGATGGCAGCGTATTTGATGAAGCCCAGCAAAGTTGTTGAAGAACACGAAGCCGATGGTTGGGTGATGCGCCACTACTTGGCGTCGGTCCACTGGTGTCTCGCGAATAGGTTTAAGACCTTGTTGATGGCGACTGTTTTTTTTGTTGGATCGTTATCGCTCGTGCCACTCCTGCCCAAGGGCTTTGTTCCGCCTGCGGATCGCGGACAAACAATGGTTAACATTGAACGCGCTCCAGGTAGCACGCTTGAAGACACCTTGCGTGCGGCCGAGCGGGTACGCCAAAAGCTCGAGACAATGCCTGACGTTAAGCGTATTTTTAGTTCGGTGGGGGCGGGTGTCTCGGGTGATGCCTTTGCGAGAGGCTCAGCGGCCGAGGTGCGTAAGGCGACCCTGACTGTGCAATTGACGCATCGCTCGGATCGTAAAAAAAATCAACAGGAAATTGAAGGTGATATTCGCAAGCTGCTCGATCGAGAGCCTGGCGTGCGAATTACGGTCGGACCGCTAGATGTTGGCAACAAAATGCAAATCGTTTTGCAAAGTGAAGATGCTTATGCATTGAATAAAGCTGCGCAAACCGTTGAGCGTGACTTGCGGACTCTTCAGGGGATTGGCTCGGTGACTTCATCGGCAAGCCTCGTGCGCCCAGAATTGATCGTACGACCGAACTTCGCGCGTGCAGCAGACTTGGGCGTCACGGCTCAGAGCATTGCCGAAACCTTGCGCGTGGCGACGAGCGGTGACTACGAGATTGGCTTGGCTAAATTGAATCTATCCGAAAGGCAGATCCCTATCCGTGTCAAGCTACCGGACTCGGTCCGTGCGGATATCTCAGCGCTAGAGCGCCTGACTGTCCCTGGTCGCTATGGTCCAACCTTGTTGGGTAATGTTGTGACGTTTTCAATAGACAGCGGGCCTGCACAAATCGATCGTCTAAACCGTAGTCGAAATGTCGTGTTGGATGTGGAGCTAGGGGGGCGACCGTTAGGCGAAGTGTTTGCGGAAGCGATAGCCTTGCCGAGTTTGATGAATCTACCTGCTGGCGTCACACGCGCAGAGTTGGGGGATACAAAAGAGATGCAAGCATTGTTTGCGAGCTTCGGTCTTGCGATGGCAATTGGATTGCTTTGCATTTATATGATTTTGGTTCTTCTGTTTCACGACTTTCTGCAACCGATTACGATTTTGGGGGCATTGCCCCTGTCAATTGGAGGCGCCTTTGTAGCACTGCTCGCGACTGGTATGAGTTTCTCTATGCCATCTCTGATTGGCTTGCTGATGCTGATGGGAGTCGTCACCAAAAACTCAATCTTGTTGGTGGAGTATGCGATCACGGCTCGGCGGCAAGGGCTTGAGCGTAATGCTGCGCTGATCGATGCCTGTCATAAGCGCGCGAGGCCTATTGTGATGACAACGATCGCTATGACGGCGGGTATGCTGCCCATTGCGCTTGGTTGGGGCTCTGATCCAAGTTTTCGCGCGCCCATGGCGATTGCGGTGATTGGCGGTTTGATGACATCGACGCTATTGAGTTTGCTGGTTATCCCGGCAGTCTTCACGTATATCGATGATCTGGAAACCTGGCTTGGGAAAATGCGCACACGCTTGCAAAAGGCTTAAGTGCGTCGCAGAGTAAAAAACGCAGGCCCTTGTGGCTGAAAATCGTTCCAATTCTTTCTGAGAGCAGTCAAGTTATAGACGGCTCCCAGCGGAATATAGGGGACGTGCTCCATGACTTGAACTTGTATGTCCCGACAAATGGCCTGACGCTCCTGTAACGTGGCTGCAAAAAGCCAGTCTTGTCTGAGCTTCTCTAAGGTGTCGTTTGTTGGCCAACCAAACCAGCCAAGCTTTCCTGTCCCGCGTATGGCTGGATTGCTGACGGGATCTAAATTGCCGGTGCCAACCAGCGCGGTAAATCCAATATGCCATCCGCCTTCAGCGGGACTGTTCTGATTGTTACGGCGTTGAAGATAGGTGCCCCAGTTCATCGCACGCAATTCGGTTTTGATCCCCAATTGTTTGAACAGATCTTCCGTTACCAGAGCGCATGCGTGATAGGGTGCGGTATCGACTGGATCCAAAATGATAATGGGCTGTCCAGCATATCCTGAGTCCTTGATGAGCTTACGTGCTCGCGCGAGGTCTCGCTTGCCAGTCAATTTATCCATGCCAGCCGTTGAAGCCATCGGAGTACCTGGCGCGAACACCCCGCACTTATCATTCCAGTACTCCGGAAAGTCTGCACTATTGGCGGCCATCATGTAATCAGTTTGATTGATGACCGATAAGATTGCGCGACGCATAGCGGGGTGATCGAACGGTGCATGCAGATGATTAAATCTGAGGATGAAAATCGAAGGTAGCGGGGCCTTTATCAACTCGATCTGTTTATTCTTTCGCAACATCGGGATGAACTCGTTGTCGATGACTTCAATACCATCTACTTCATTGTTTTGTAGTGCAGCGACTGCCGTTGCGCGATCCGGGATGATTTGCCAACGCACTTCATCAATGTGAGCAATCTTGGGGCCTGCTGTATTGCTTGCTTGTCCTGAAGTGCGTGGACGATACTCGACGGATTTTTGATAGGCGACCTGCGATCCTGAGACCCAGCGCTGAGGTAAAAATCGGAAAGGACCGCTTCCGATGACTTCTTTGATTGCGATGTTGTCTGGGGTGTTTGCCAGGCGCTCTGGCATGATCGATGCCGCAGCCGAGGCGAGGGTGACGCTCAACAGAGAAAAAGGACGCGTCAACTTAAACTCAAGCGAGCGGTCTGACGTTGCGCTAAGTGTATCCAGGCAAGAAAAAAGCGTTTGACCAATTAAGTTTCTCGCACCGAAACGCTTGATACTGGCGACGGCATCTTGCGCACGTACGGGCGATCCGTCATGAAACATCAGCCCCTCTCGCAATTGCAATGTCCAGCGTAAGCCGTCTTGGTCGACTTGTTCGCTGTCTATCATTTGGGGTTGGGGCTGATACTGCGCGTCGAGTCCGTACAGTGTGTCAAAAACCATTAAGGCATGCGTGGCGGTGATCGCTGCCGTGGTGTAGGACGGATCAAGTATGGAGAGGTCGCTAGCGGGAACCCAGCGGAAAATCGTTGGAGCTGTCTGCGCGAACAAGCTTGCCGGTAACGTGGCTGCCCCCGCTGCGATGGCGGTATGGCAAATAAAGCTACGGCGATCCATGCGTGTCCCTACGACTGTGGCTAGTGGGTGGGGCTCCAGACACCGTTTTGATGGTGTGCACGCCCCTCTGATACCAGTTTATCAAGATGTGCTTGAAGCGAGCGCATAGCCACTTTATGCAGTCGTTGATCTGTGTCGGAGTAGGCGTGCTTGACGAGCTCTTCGAGTGGCAAGGGTTGGCTTGCCCCGCGCAGGGCTGCCAAGACCTTGTTCTCGCGTCCCATGCGATGAATGATGAGTCGATCAACGACTTCTTGCGTATTGTTCATCAGGAAGCCATGGCCGGGCGCTAGGTAATCGATTGAATACTCCGTGATCAGTTTGAGCGATGCGAGATACTGGGCCATGTTGCCATCTGGCGGATTGATCACCACGGTCGAGCCCTGCATGATGTGGTCGCCCGTAAAGAGCATGTGTTGCTCTTCGTGCAAGAAACAGACTTGGTTTGATGCATGACCAGGCGTATGGATCACTCTAAGCGTCACACCCGCGATCTTTAATACTTCGTCATGTGCGACGACATGGTCAGGCGCAAAGGTCTGGTCTTGATTCGGATAGGCCGGGGCTGGTCGACCGTAAACCTGAGCACCCGTTTGCTCTTTGATGCGTGAGGCAGCTGGTGAATGATCGATGTGGGTGTGGGTACATAGAATCCATTTGATTGGACCGCCTGCGGCCTTGAGAATGTTTTGTATGTGCTCTTCAAGCAGAGGGCCAGGATCAATCACCGCAACGCCGGTCTGCGCGTCGCCAATCAGATAGGTGTTCGTTCCCGGGCCAGTCATCATCCCTGGATTCGCAGCAGTGATGCGCGTGATGTGTGTGCCGATGACAACGGCCTGCCCAGGCTCGATAAATGAGTGTGCGGTCCCTTTATTGTCTGGATCAATTTTCCTTACTTCCGTGTAGGCGAAATCGCCGGGGATCAGAATGTGTTGATCGCCATTGCGAGCGGTCGCGGTGAAAGGCGCAATCAATGTTTTGGGCTTTGGCGCGCGCGCATATTCGAGAAGTTCCTCGACCTCTTTGAAAGGCGTCAGGCTCTCGAGTGTTCTGATCGTTGGGAACATCAATTCGATCGTGCCGGCTTTGTTCATTTCGAGTGCTTCATCTGGGCGAACCCACACTTGCCCCACGGTCTCGTGATTGTCTTGCTCCGCGATTTGACCCTCTGGTGCTTGCGCAACGAAGAATCGGGTGTCATAGCGTTTAGGACGCCCCGCCTGGGTAATCCAGTGACTGTAATAGGCGATTTTGTCTGTCGCCGCTCTAAATTGTTCTGTTTTTAGAATGTCGGCGAAGATGAGTTTGTTCTGTGCCATCTCAAGCCTGAGCTTAGCTAGCCGCTCGGCATCTTCACCGTGCAAGCGCACGAGGTCTTGCTCGGTGCGATAACCAAGCAGCAAACCCGATTCTTCAAAGCATTCTCTGATGGCCGCGATCCAGTAGGCCAAGCCGCCTTGCTCAATCCCCAGCATCTGACTAGCGCGCTGGTCGTCTAAGCCGACACAGAGCGACGCGATCTCTGGATGGTGATCGGTGGGGTCCACCGCACCACCGGGGAAAACATGCATGCCTGTTGCAAAGTCTACCGCTGTCGTACGTTGCATCATTAATACTTCTACGCCCTCGGTACTGTTGCGAGCAAGAATGATTGTTGCTGCCGGACGCGGCTTTACGTGTGGTTGATTCATTAGGTATGTTGCTATTTTCTAGGCGTTGACACAACGGCGGTGCCAATCATGGAGTCTCTCGAGACAAGTGCTGCAAGCTGCTCTTGTGTCATGCCATCGGTCCCAGCGGGTCGATTCGGCAAGACTAAAAATCGCAGGTCTGCCGTGCTGTCTGATACGCGTACTTCGACCTCGTCAGGTAATACCGTGCCAAATTCTGCCAACACCTTGCGCGGTTCGTTGACGACCCGCGAGCGGTAGTCGAGCGACTTATACCAAGCGGGCGGAATACCCAATAACATCCGTGGGTAACACGAGCATAGTGTGCACACCACCACGTTGTGCACCTGTGGTGTGTTCTCAAGAACCACGAGATCCAACGGGGTCGTGATGTCCAGCTCAAACGACTCATTGATGGCTTTGAGAGGATCAGCTAAGAGTTTTTTCTTGAAGTCTGGCTCTGCCCATGCTTTAGCGACGATTTTTCCGCCGATCGCAGGTGTCAGACTGTCCTGATAGTCGATTTGTCGATGCAAGTCTTCAGCGCTGATGATGCCTTTCTCATCGAGCAACTCTCGGATGGCAGTTTGTAGGAGGACTTCGTATCGATCGTAGCCATCATCGTCATCGGGTGCTGGCGGCGAGTGCGGATGGCTGTGTGGTTTTCCGTGATCGTGATGATGATCATCGTGATGGTCGTGATCGTGGTGATGTGAACCGCTCATTTTGTTTCTCCAGCAATCGCTTCGATCCAGTGATCGTAAATATCAGCAACAACGGTATCGTTCTTGCTGCCAGCATAGTTTGGCCACACATCTACTTGCTTGAACTTGACTCGATACAAAATCCGCATCGGTAAGCCTGGTTTGTGAAAGGCAAGGAGAGAGGGGTCACGAAAGAGGCCTCGAACCTCAGCGATTTCGCCTTTCGCACCGCGAAGGTAGTAGGGTGTGCGGCAATGCGCTTCGGGAGGCTGCTTGAGAATGCGCACCGTTGCACCAGGTGCGAGGGCATGTCCTGCGCGAGGAGGGATTGCGTTCATAGTTTCCCCGTCTTGGCTAAACGAACACGAAGTTCGGCAATGCGATCGTCGATCTCTTTTGCTGTCACCAGTTGCTGTTCAATAATGAGATCTCGCACGGCACGGATCCACTTATCGTAATAAAGCATGCCCTTGTAATCCTCAGCTGTGTTGGATTCGATCGCGCGCCGCATCGCATCACTGGTGAACACACCGAGCTTTGGGCCTGATAGGATTTTTTGCAAGGCGTCCACGCGTTTCTCGTGTAGCGTACTGGGGTGTTCG
>CAIUZV010000120.1 GCA_903903735.1 uncultured beta proteobacterium
AGCGTACGGATCGGTGTGGTGCACTGGAGTCGATAGGGGGGTAGCCCGTGCAACAAGATCGGCGTCAGTTCATTCTTTTTTAACTCGCGCTTGACCGCATCATTATTTTTAAACAAATACTCCTGCACTTTCATTGCAGTCGTTGCGTCATCCCAGACCATCGGTAGGCTGTTAGATAGACCAATCATCGGCCACTCAGACGGGTGGTATGTGGGCACGATACTCGCAACGTTTACCGCGTTCTTTTTTGCCGCACCAAACAACTCTCCGAAACTAAACAAAGAGCCAGACCAAAAAAACTGAAACTTGATCTTGCCATTAGTTTTTTCTTCAATCTGTTTGGCGTAAAGCTGTTCTGCTTGAGCCGAGCCCCATGCAGGTGGGGCAAAGTGCGCCCAGCGCCATGTTTGGCTTGGAATGTCTTGTGCAAAAGCGAGAGGTGCTGCTACGGCTAGAACCAATGCCGACAACCCTTTGGCGAAGGTGAGTGATTTCATGAGTTTGTCTACTCCACGATGAATAAATTGAACAATTATTTTTATCGGTTTATTTGTATACAAATGAATCCTAAACCTATATTTGAATAGTCGCACTTAGGTGTTTACCCGAGTTCAATATGGGCAAGAGCTTTTTCTCAAACTCTATGCGTAGGACTAAGGAAAGTTCAAAATCAAAGACCGAATGATGATAGTTTTGAACTACATTCATCGGGCGTCGATACCGCGTTAGTCTTTCTTTGTCCCGCAGATTTATAAACATCCGCGTACTAGGATTTTTTAGGTTTAAACGGTTCAATAATTACGTGCGGTCGCATTAACCCGCGAGGTTGACTAGTGAAAACGATTATGTCTTTGGGGCATACATATAAAAGAAATAGAAAGTCCCGCGACTGTTAGGCAAATAACATCAGTCTTTTAATGGAGCGAACTGATCATGCAAGGTGCTGTGTTTCCAGGTAACAAGACCGTAGCGTTGATGGAGTTTCCGGACCCTGCGCCCGGGCCGAACGAGGTTGTCCTTGAGATGAAAGCTTCGGGCATCTGCGGCAGCGACCTCAAGAACTATCGAGGAACATTTGTGGGCAAGTTACCGTCCGGCCCGATTATCGCCGGGCATGAGCCATGCGGGATTGTGTTGGCGAAAGGCAGTGCTGTCCAGACCCATGTGGCTCGGGTTGGGTCGCGCGTGATGGTGCATCACTACAAAGGCTGTGGTTGTTGCTCAGACTGTATGACAGGTTGGACGCACATGTGTGCCGATAAAGAGGCGAGTTATGGGCTCACGGCACATGGAGGGCACGCCCGCTATCTTAAGGTCCCTGCGGACACGCTCGTAGAGCTGCCCGACGATCTGTCATTTGAAGTGGGTGCCGCTATTTCCTGCGGAAGTGGCACAGCCTGGGGCGCTCTAAAAAAAGTCGGTTATGCCAACTGCGCAAGAATCGTGGTTATTGGTCAAGGTCCAGTTGGTCAAGCCGTGACACAGTTCGTTGTTGCGATGGGCGGAGAAGTTATCGCCATCGACATCAATCACGATAGGCTTCTTGATGCAAAAAAATTGGGCGCTGCCTTCACCATTCATTCAGGCGAGATCGACGCCTGGGATGCCGTCCGCGAATTAACGCACGGAAAGGGCGTGCCATATGTCGTTGAGACCTCCGGTTCAGATCAAGGCGGCTTAGATGCGCTGCGCTGTGCAGCAGCATGGGGGAAAGTCGCTTTTGTCGGTATGGGTGGCAAGGTTGCCTTGAACGTCACCGATCACTTGATTAGAAAACAGCTGCGCGTTTTCGGCTCGTGGACCTTCTCAAAATCATGGCAAGAAGAGTGCGCCGCCTTTGTTTCAAGGCATCAGGTAGACGTGGAGAAGCTATTCTCAAATCGCTGGGAGCTTGGCCAAATCGACGAAGCCTATCGTTTGTTTGATCAGCAGGTCACCGGAAAATCGGTCATCGTGTTTCCATAACTTCTTAGATAATCTCAATCTAATCTATCTGCAAGGAAAATTAAATGTCCGCACCGAAACCTATGCTGTTCACTCCACTTAAAATTCGTGACGTAACGATGCGGAACAGAATCGTGATCTCGCCTATGGCGATGTACTGCGCTGAAAATGGCTATCTAAACGATTTTCATTCACATCATTACGCCAAGTTCGCGATGGGTGGTGCCGGTGTTGTTTTTGTCGAACAAGCATCTGTCATACGCGAAGGGAGAATCACGAATGGTTGCCTCGGGATCTGGTCCGATGCACATGCTCAGGCAATGCGATCCATGGTCGCCTTCATCAAGTCCCAAGGTTCAACTCCGGCGATACAGATTGCCCATGGCGGTCGGAAGTCAAGCACTCAAAGAGCATGGGAAGGAAACGGGCCTTTGACTCAAAAAAATTTCGATAATG
This sequence comes from uncultured beta proteobacterium, assembly GCA_903903735.1. Lineage (GTDB taxonomy): Bacteria > Pseudomonadota > Gammaproteobacteria > Burkholderiales > Burkholderiaceae_B > Zwartia. The sequence goes on from CAIUZV010000120.1 coordinate 2,401, forward strand.
GGGATGAGGCGTGGACACCCGTTGGACCTTCAAGTACGCCTCTGGCTGAGGGCTGGCTCAAGCCTCGCGCCTTGGAGGTCGAAGAAATCCATGCGCTGACCGTAGCATTTAGGGACGCAGCTAAACGCGCTGTGGAGGTGGATTTTGAGATCATCGAGATTCACATGGCGCACGGGTATCTCTTACAAAGCTTTCTTTCCCCTCTCGCCAACAAACGCGGTGACGAATATGGTGGCAGCCTGGAAAATCGGATGCGCTTTCCTCTCGCGGTGGCCCGTGCAGTGCGAGATGCGATTCCCCAAGGGACGCCACTCTTTGTCCGAATCTCCGCCGTTGATTGGATAGAAGGAGGGTGGGAAATCGAAGATAGTGTCGAGCTCTCCCGCCATTTCAAGGAGATTGGCGTCGATGTGATTGACTGCTCCTCGGGTGGCAATCTTGTTACAGGCGCCACCAATTCAAACTTGAAACGTGAACCGGGTTATCAGGCTGAATTCGCTCGTCGCATTAAAGCAGAGGTAGGTATCCGCACCGAAGCAGTGGGGCTTATCAGAACACCCGAACTCGCTGAAGCGTTGTTACAGAAAAATTCTGCGGATTTGATTGCCATCGGACGCCAGGCGCTTTTTAATCCCTTCTGGCCTCATCAGGCTGCAGAACAACTAGGGGCTAATGAGGCCTTCGAAAATTGGCCTCGCCCTTATGCGTGGTGGCTGAGCAAATGGAAAACCGGTTTGCTCGCTAACGGCGAGTCGCTGAACAATTGGCGGGAGTGAAACTTATCAATGTTGGTCGATCAAGCATGACTGCAGATGTTTAATAAATGCGCCTGCAGCCGCTGAGAGGTTAATTTTTTTTGGTGTTAACAAGTAGATATGGGTGTTGATCGGATCCTCTAGCTCCACTGCACAAACATTTCTCCATTGCTCCGCGTCATAGGCTTGGCGATTGACGATTGAAACGCCGCGACCAGCATTAATGATGGCGCATATTGGCATTCAGCAGGCCAAGCGCTATTACAAATTACCATTCCTGTCGTTTTCCTCCTACCCAGGTCTGCAGCACCTTGATGTCGCCGATTTGCTCGGAAAGGGTTGTTCTAGGATTTTTCTCCAAGACAACAAAGTCAGCAAGCTTACCCACTTCCAGACTTCCAATCTTGTCGTCTGACATCATTTGATAAGCGGCATCGATCGTCACGGCACGAATTGCATCATCCACTGAAATGCGCTCATTCGGTCCCAAGACTTTTCGTTGCAATGGGCTCTGCCAAACCCGTGTCACACCTTGGGTGATGTATTTCAACGGCCCGTAGGGCGACACGGGTGAGTCGCTATGGTATGCAAAACGTACGCTCTCTTTCTTGAGAGACGCCGAGGGATCAATACACTCGGCACGCGGCGCCCCCAGAATCTGGTCGTTAAACGCCTGGCCCCAATAGTGCACGTGTCCAATCGTGAACCCTGGCACCACGCCCAGCTGCTTTGTTCTGACTAACTGTTCAGGTGTGGTGACAGTGAAGTGCTCAATTCGCAAACGACGCTTCTCGGGCTGTGAATTGCCATCTAACAGCTTGGCGTAGTTATTTAATGTTTGCTCGACAGCTCGGCTCCCGTTGGCATGAACAGAGAGCTGCCAGCCCTGATCGAAATAGGGCTTCATGAGCGCCAATAGTTGTTCGTCCTGGTAATTAAGGTCCCCTCTAAATTTTGTTCCCGCAGGGTACGCATACGGCTCATTGAGCGCGGCTGTTAACCCTTGCGTTGATCCATCTGAAATAAATTTCACACCGACATAACGAAACAAGTCATCGCCCTCGTTGGGTTTGACTCCTTGAAACCCCTTGGGGATCGCGCTGCCATAGAGATAAGCCCGAACTCGCACCGGCAAACCGCCATTTGCGAGTAGGTATTTGTAGAGACCCATCTCATTTTCAAGGCCGAGGTTGGCGCCTACAGTGATCTCCGCTGAGGTCGTCACACCCTTTGTCGCGAGCCGCTTTGTGGTCTTGCGCATTGCTTGAATAAGCTCTTGCTGTGTTGGAACAGGCATCTTGGCTTGAAAAGGCAGATAAGACGGCGGCTCAATTAACTTACCGGTGAGATTACCTTTCTCGTCTTTGACATAGATCCCGCCACCCGGGGGATTGGGCGTCTGATTACTGACCCCAGCAACTTCAAAGGCCTTGCTGTTCACATACGCAATATGGCCGGATTGGTTGATGATAAAGATCGGCACGTCCCTCGATACTTTATCGAGTACCTCGAGGGTCAATTCAGCCATAAATGGTGACGTTCTTGAAGGATCCACGCCAAAGCCCGCTAACCAGCCACCGGGTGGGACAGTCTTTAGCGCTGCGCGCAATTTTTCACTTAGCGTCTCGATGGTGTCGTAGGGCAAAGAGAAGTTGGAAAGGTCAAGCCAAAGCCCTTCCACCATTGCAGTCAAAACAATATGAACATGAGGTTCAACAAAACCGGGCATCAGTGTTTGGCCACGTAGGTCGATCACCTGGGTTTTTTGATCGACCCAGTTTTTTCTGATGTCAGCTTCTAGTCCTACGGCAACAATCTTTCCGTCTTTCGTCGCAAGTGCCTGGACCTCTTCGTTCTTTGCGTTCACCGTGACAATCGGTCCGCCTACAAAAACGAGATCCGCTGCGGCGTACGCCCAGGAACCATAGAAAAATAGAGCACTAATTAAAAGCTTTTTGGAAACACGAGTCATGGTGGCCTCAGGCATTACTGGAAACATGGGACATGGGCGTTTATTTTAAAATCCACTAACGCAATAGCTAG
>CAIUZV010000121.1 GCA_903903735.1 uncultured beta proteobacterium
CAGTGCCAGCATTTGTGACTTTGTCTGCTGTTGCTCTGGACTCAGGCTCTTTTTGCCAGCCTTAACTTTAGGATTAGTGAGATCTTCGATTTCTTCAAGGACACGTTGGCATGACGCGCCCGGCGGCAATTCATGCACAACGAGCTGCCACTGACCACGCGCCATTTCCTCGAACTGCCAACGCGCCCGCGCCTTGATGGAGCCGCGACCAGACTGATAGATCTGGGCAATTTCCGCAACCGGCGTAATGATCTGCCCACCGCCCGCGAAGTCTGGCCCTGGAACCATCTCGAAGAGGGCTTCATCCGACAAAGCTGGCTGCTTAAGCAGCGCCACGCAGGCCTGCGCGATCTCTCGAAGGTTGTGTGCAGGGATTTCCGTGGCCATCCCCACCGCGATACCCGAGGCACCGTTGAGCAACATGACCGGTAAACGGGCTGGCAACATTTGAGGCTCTTGGTGACTCCCGTCATAATTCGGGATGAAGTCAACCGTGCCCTCGTCAAGCTCCTCGAGCAGCAATCGTGCGAAGGGCGTCAGGCGCGCCTCGGTGTAGCGCATCGCCGCCGCATTATCCCCGTCACGCGAACCAAAATTACCTTGTCCATCGATCAAGGGGTAACGCAAAGAAAATCGCTGTGCCATGCGAACCAGCGCATCGTAGGCGGCCTGGTCGCCATGGGGGTGATACTTACCCAACACATCACCCACGACTCTGGCCGATTTGACGGGCTTCGCACCAGATTGCAAGCCCATCGCTTGCATCGCGTAAAGGATTCGCCGCTGCACGGGCTTCTGGCCATCGCCCACATCGGGCAACGCACGCCCGCGAACAACCGACACTGCATAGTCTAGGTAGGCCTGCTCGGCGTATAGCCCAAGGGTCAGGGAGTCCTCGGAGGACGACGAAGGGTCAAACAACCCGGGTTGAGAACCATCATTCATTTAAATATCAACCTCTGCAAGATTACCTTTGTCTTCAAGCCATGTTCGGCGCGCACCCGATTCGCCCTTGCCCATCAACATGTCAAACATGCGCGTCGTCGCAGTGGGATCGAGCGAGCCATAGCTGACGGGTAACATGCGTCGCGTATCCGGATTCATGGTGGTTTCCCAGAGCTGCTCTGGGCTCATCTCGCCCAAGCCTTTGAAACGACTGATGTCCCAAGACCCCTCACGCACCCCTTCTTTTCGCAACTTATCCTGAACCACATCAAGCTCACCAGCATCCAAGCAATAAATTTTGCGTGCAGGACGCTTGCCTAACGACGGTACGTCGACACGGAACAAGGGCGGGCGGGCCACATGGACATGCCCAAGCTCAACCAAGCGCGGAAAATGACGATAGAACAGCGTCAACAAAAGAACTTGGATGTGCGAGCCGTCGACATCCGCATCCGATAAGATACAAACACGACCGTAACGCAAACCCGAAAGATCCGGGGTATCTGTTGGGCCATGGGGATCGACTCCGATCGCGACGGATATGTCGTGAATCTCATTATTGGCAAATAGACGATCTCGATCGACTTCCCAAGAGTTCAGCACTTTGCCTCGTAAGGGCAAGATAGCTTGAAATTCCTTGTCGCGTCCCATTTTGGCCGATCCCCCTGCTGAGTCACCCTCAACAAGAAAGACTTCAGTACGAGCAACATCCGAAGATTCGCAATCCGTGAGTTTGCCTGGCAAGACAGCGACACCAGAGCTCTTGCGCTTCTCTACTTTTTGAGCAGAACGTGCGCGTGCCTGCGCCTGCCGAATGGCGAGCTCGGCCAGCTTTTTTCCGTACTCAACGTGTGTGTTGAGCCAGAGGTCGAGCGACGTGCGCACAAAACCACCTACCAAACGGACTGCGTCGCGGCTGTTGAGCCGCTCTTTGATCTGTCCCTGAAACTGTGGATCCAAGACTTTGGCGGACAACACAAAACTGGTCCGGGCAAACACATCCTCCGGAAGGAGTTTGACCCCCTTGGGCAACAGCCCGTGCAGCTCAGCAAAAGATTTCACCGAGGCAAATAATCCTTCACGCAGGCCGGACTCGTGGGTACCGCCAGCCGGGGTTGGAATCAAGTTGACGTAGGACTCACGAACCACATTACCCTCGTCAGCCCACGCGACCACCCACTGTGCGCCCTCTCCGTCGGCAAAGCTCTCGTGGTCGGCGTCGGCAAATTGCTCACCGCCAAAAAGCGGCACGCGCAACTCGGTGCCATCAAGCGCCTCAGTCAAATAGCCGGCTAAGCCATTTTCATATTGCCAGGTCTTTGTATCCCCGGTTTTTTCGTTCATCAAGCTGACTTTTACGCCAGCCATCAACACAGCCTTGCTGCGCAACAAATGAGTGAGCTCATTGAGGGGAATTGCTGCCGCATCAAAAAACCCCGCATCTGGCCAGACGCGTACACGCGTCCCTGACTTCTTACGCACGAGTTCTGGCGCCAGCTTAAGCGCTTCGATGACGGCACCATCGCCAAAGACCATCCGATGCGCGCCCCCCTCCCTCCAGATAACGAGCTCAAGTCGTTTGGACAGCGCATTCGTCACCGACACACCCACGCCATGCAAGCCGCCTGAAAACGCGTACGCACCACCGCCCTTCTTGTCGAACTTCCCTCCGGCATGTAGTCGCGTAAAAACCAGCTCCGCAACCGGGGCCTTCTCTTCAGGGTGTAAGCCAACCGGAATACCGCGACCGTCGTCCTCAACGGTGACGCTACCATCCGTATGTAGGGTCACCAGAATCTGTTTACCGAAGCCCGCGAGCGCCTCGTCGGCGGCGTTATCGATCACTTCCTGGATGATGTGTAGGGGGTTTTCGGTACGGGTATACATGCCGGGGCGTTGGCGCACAGGCTCAAGTCCCTTTAATACCCGAATGGATGATTCGTTATACGACTGATTACTCAAGTTATCCCCAACAGCGGTAGAAAAGATGGTCATTTTACGGAAAATGCCAAAACGAAGGCGTGATGTTATGCTTTAATGACAAAACGATGTCTTGGCCTGTGCGCCGGATGCGACCAAATTCAAGAGAAAACCATGAGTGAACACATCAAAAACGTAAGCGATGTCAGCTTTGATGCGGACGTGCTTAAGTCATCCCAACCCGTGTTGGTCGATTACTGGGCGGCGTGGTGCGGTCCTTGCAAGATGATTGCACCGATGCTCGAAGAGGTATCCGCAGAATACGCTGGCAAAGTCACTATCGCCAAACTAAACGTTGACGAAAACCCTGAAACGGCTGCCAAGTTTGGTATTCGCGGCATTCCGACTCTGATGTTATTCAAAGACGGCCAAGTTGCAGCAACCAAAGTCGGTGCCCTATCGAAATCACAACTCACCGCATTTCTGAACGACTCGATCTAAATCGCTTCCACGCGCGGGCCCCTTCGAGGCCCGCCACTGACTCTGCTTAGCGCGAGCTGTTCTGTCTCACAAACACCCTTGATTTCTTTTATATCCCGCTTCTTAACTGAAGTCACTTTTCTATAAGCACATCAATGCACCTTAACGAATTGAAGGCGCAGCACGTTTCGCAGCTGCTCGAAATGGCCGCAGGCCTCGAAATCGAAAACGCCAACCGGCTCCGCAAACAAGAACTGATGTTTGCCATCATGAAGCGCCGAGCCAAACAAGGCGAGCAAATCTTCGGCGATGGCGTACTTGAAGTCCTGCCAGACGGCTTTGGCTTCTTACGTTCACCAGATACGTCGTACTTAGCGAGCACCGACGATATTTACATATCGCCGTCCCAAATACGTCGATTTAATTTACATACCGGCGATTCCATTGAGGGCGAAGTACGCACGCCTAAAGACGGTGAGCGTTACTTTGCACTGGTTAAGGTCGACAAGGTCAATGGCTTCGCCCCCGAGGCAATCAAACATCGCATCATGTTTGAAAACCTGACGCCTCTGCACCCTGACAAAGTCATGCCGCTCGAGCGCGACATTAAAAGTGAAGAGAATCTGACGGGTCGTATTCTGGATATATTTGCTCCGATTGGTAAAGGTCAGCGCGGACTGATCGTGGCGAGTCCAAAATCCGGTAAGACCGTGATGATGCAACACATCGCGCACGCCATCACCACCAACTTCCCCGATGCCGTCATGATCGTGATGTTGGTCGACGAGCGCCCAGAAGAGGTCACTGAAATGCAGCGCACCGTGCGCGGCGAAGTGGTCGCCTCAACGTTCGACGAACCCGCAACGCGTCACGTGCAAGTAGCCGAAATGGTGATTGAACGGGCGAAACGCCTCGTTGAGATGAAGAAAGATGTGGTGATTCTGCTTGACTCGATCACGCGTCTCGCTCGTGCTTACAACACCGTTGTCCCTGCGTCGGGCAAAGTCCTGACAGGTGGTGTCGACGCGAACGCGCTGCAACGCCCCAAGCGTTTTTTCGGTGCAGCCCGAAATCTTGAGGAAGGTGGTTCACTCACAATTATTGGTACTGCCCTCATTGAGACGGGTAGCCGTATGGATGAGGTGATCTACGAAGAGTTCAAAGGAACAGGCAACTCTGAGGTTCACCTGGAGCGCCGCCTTGCTGAGAAACGCGTCTATCCGGCGATCAACCTGAACAAATCAGGGACACGCCGCGAGGAATTGCTCATCAAACCCGATCTGCTGCAAAAAATCTGGGTGCTTCGCAAGTTCATTCACGATATGGATGAGGTGGAGTCCATGGAGTTCATCTTGGACAAAATGCGCTCAACCAAGAACAACGCTGAATTCTTCGACATGATGAAGAAGTAATCAACCGCCCGGGTTGGGAGGCGCGGGCGGTTTTGCCGGTGCCTCCATGGGTTCAAGGATCGGGTCGTCCCAGGGGCCTTTCACCCGATACTGCACGCTCATGGCTTTCTCAAGCGGATTGCGCAGCACATATTGCCCCAATAAGGCGCTGAGCCCGGCAATGGGATTGACCACAAAGGCGGTGGCGACCGCCGTGCCACTCAAATCCAAACGCGGCTTGACCTCCGCTTGCATATCCCAAACCTTCTTGTCTAAGTCCGAACCGCCCGTCAGTACGACAGAGGCCACAGGGCTGCGTACTGTCAAGTCTTGTGACGTCACGACCCCTGCTGCGATCGTAAAGTTTCCATCAATCGTGTTCCACGGAAAGCCATCTTTAAACCCGTCGCCGACACGAAAATTCAAACTCAAAATACGCTGTATAGACTGAAGAGAAAGTAGCTCAAGCAGTCGGGCGCTGCGCGAGGTCACGTGCGCGAACACTCCATCTTTGAGTGCAATGCTTGCCTGACCCTGCAATCCACCATAGCGATACACCCAAGGGAAATCACCCCAATCGATTCGACCAGTCAGCCTGCCCTGCCCGCCCTTTACCCGATCCGGATATCCCATCATGTCAGAAAGTTTGCCGAGATCTTGGATATCAACCTTGGCATCGAGGCCCACTCCACGGGAAGGACCGCTCAAACGCCAATCACCCGTGGCAATCAAGCTTGCGTAGGGGTTCTTGATTTCTAGGTTTTCAATTTTCCAATCCTCGCCGCGACGCACGGTAGCGCCTAGGAGTCGCAAGCTTCCCAACCGGCTCCCAAACAGAGTGAAATCGTCAATCGTCAAATCCACAGCCGGCATCTCCGACCACTGTTTCTCATCAATCATGTTGGTTTTGGGTGGCTCGCCTTGTCCCGTGCTAGCGGTGCCAAGCGAGAGCTTCGTAAACCGCGCATAGACCCGTCCCGAGACTGCGCCCTGCGCCTCTTGCCAAGAGGCAAAGCCCTCTGTTTCCTTGGAGGTTAACTTGGCACTCCATTTGGTCTGATCCTGCCGATTTGCCGCCAACTTCAAGGCGGACAAACTCATTTCGCCCCACAACAACTGGTTTGCACTCAAGTTGAACTGCTGAAACGTTGGAACAATATTAGCGCTCTGTTTGGCGCCACTTGATTCGCTCAGGTTCGCTGAAAACGCTTTCCAATCATCCCAGTTAATTTGATCTAATTTAAGATCTACGGTGAGCCCCGAAGCGGGGAGCGTTGCCTGCCCCCCCATCGCTAAGGCGGCACGATTGAAGAAGGTAGCACTCCGAGAGGCTGTCTGGCGCTCGAACCTACTATTCAAGACATCTGCAAACGAGACCGTCAAGGCGTGCTCCACACCCTTCTGGCCCGGCGTATGCATCCAACGCGCTGACAATGGCATACGGCGCGCTGCGGCCTTTCCAAGCGGTGCCGGCAATTTAATCGTGACGCCCTCAAGGGAAGAGGTCAGCTGTGCCTCAAAACCTGACCTTGGCAACGGCTTAATCGACCCTGCGTATTTTGTCTTGCCCGTAAAAACTGTCAGAGTTTTAGCCGTACTGAGTTTGCGCACGCCGTCAGCCGACAAGTCACCATCAAAACTGATTCCTGATTGCCCCTGCCCCCAACCTCCCGTCACACGCACGGCTCCACCAAGAAACTGCGCTGTCAGGGAGTCAGTACGAACACTTGACTCTGTAAAAGCAACCACGCCTTGGACACCATCCAAACGAAGGTCATCTAAGTAGCGAATATCGTTATCACTGAGTTCAATCGTGCCTTTAATCAAAGGCTGCTCAGGGCGATCCAACTCTACAGTGAGCAACAGCGGAACGCCAATCGATCCGCTCACGTTTACATCGTTCAGTAGGGTCAGCATGTCTTTCGCAAGTGGCGTGTTGCGCAAAATACGGAAATAATCCCCAGCCAAATTCTTGGTTTGCGCTTGAACCGTCAAGATAGGCTTGGTGCCTAGATCTGGAACAGACGCAACCAGACTTTGAATCGCGAGCCGCCCCCCGTGCGTATCGAAGACGGCCGCACGGTTACTACGCACATCCAACGCAAGCTTGTCTAAGGTGACCATACCCTGCTCGAGAATAAGAGCCGGCCAACCTAGCTTGAGTGATGTCGAAAGATCATAGTCAATCACAAGATCTTTGACGGCGCTCTCTATTTTGAAGACGCCGGGTTGATCTGGCGTGTCGAATGGGAAATGCGTCAAATCCCCCTTAACCTTGACAGTAGCTTGGGTGACGACACCAAGCTTGAGGGCATCGCGCAGCCATCGCCGGGTTGTGTCATCCACGGCAGGCGTCAAATACTGATACAGATTGGCGATCGGCAGATTGGTGAGCGTTCCGTTTAAATCAAGCAACCCGGCCTTCGAATCTCCCCCAGGCGTCCAAGCGCCCGAGAGCAACACATCTGCGCCTGCGGTTTTAATCCCGAGCTGTTTGGCTGAAACGGAAAAACCCCCATCCTCCTTGCGAACAAGCTGTCCTTGGAAGGCAATATCCGCAAGTTCTATACGTTCTGGACCAAACCAAGGGCCTTGGACATGCAGGTTTTTTCCTGAAGCAGAAAGCGACAAGCCTGCGCGATCGGGAGAACGAGAAAAAATAGGCCAGTCATCCCCCCTAAACAAATCGCCCGGACGCCCAGAGATGCGCAGGGTCATCTGATCGATATCAACACTTTCCTGCCCCTCTGCCGGAATACGCAACCCAATGGACGAACCAGCCAACTCTAGCGTGGCGTCGGTCAAATGCCCTGCGCTCAAATCGCTCCAGAATCTCGCGTGCAGGCGCCCGTCGACTCGCGGGAGGTCTACCCAAGGCAACCACGCGCTCGGTTGAAAATCATCCAACTCAAAGAAAATAGTGGCCTGGCCGCTTTCATGGGAGGCTAGTGGATTCAGTTTGTTTTGTGTCTTGGCGACAAAAGCGATTCGCTGGCCGAGGGCTTTAGGCAACGAGGCGCTGACGCGAAGCTGGTGCGAAAACAGACTATTGACCAAGTCTACGTCTATCCCTTCTAGCACGAGCGGCGGCGCACCGCGCAGACGATCATGCCACGCAATTCGTGCCTCGCGTAGCTGCAGGTGCCCCTGATCGAGTAACCAGCGCACCGCCAACGCCTCTGCGTCGATCTGAAGGTGTTGCGAGGGCGTATCGCTTAAGACTTGCCCCCCAATAACGATCGAGCCATCCATGCGCCGCTCAGCGGAAAGCTCAAACCCATTGACTTCCAGCTCTTTGAACCGCAAATCCAAGGTCATTAAGCTGCGCCAGCCTATGACGGCAAAAGCGTCAGGCACGCGTAAAAACTCTTGTCCCTGTGGGCTAACCAGCCGAAAATTCTGAATGGCTAAAGTAGGATTTAGTCCAGACCAGCCTCCCGCAATCCGATCGATCGTGACCTGGGCATCCAACGCGATCGACAAACGTTGCTCGATCTGCGGACGCCATTCATCGACATGGGGAACAACCCAAAAACGAATAATTAGCATACCAATCGCTGCGACGCCGTAAGCGAGCAGCATGCCAATCACAAGGATTCGTAAGGTATTTTTGATAATTCGCAAAACTATTTAGAGCTCAAAATTTCGTGCGCAGCGTTCTGTGCGGTATTGTGCAAACTTATAACCCAAACTGCCGACGCTGTCTTAGCGATGAACCAAGAATGACCCAACCTCTGATTCCTCACTCCCTACCCTGGTCCGGGGTGTTGCGCCGCCTCACGCAAGCAAAACCTGAATTTGCGGAATGGCTAGAGCAGTCTTGTCATGAGCCCATTACTGCGGCGCGCATCGAAACTTGGTTTACCGAACTGACCGGCCCCAGATCCCAGGACTTGGCCCTCGATCCGACCACTTGCCGCAAAGTACTCAGACAGTTACGCCAACGAACGTTCTATCTGACGATGATCAGGGATTTGAGTGGCTTGGCCCCACTTGAGGAAGTGGTTGGGGCCATGACAAAACTCGCGGACTGGTCCGTCGAGCAGGCCTACCGCAGCGTGCTCTCTGATATGGCATCTACGCATGGTATCCCCCGAGACCCAGCCACTGGACTTCCTCAGGAAATGCTGATCATCGGCATGGGAAAGCTTGGGGGCTGTGAACTGAACGTATCGTCCGATATAGACCTTGTGATGCTGTACGGAGAGGAAGGCGAGACGGATGGCCCAAGGGCGATTAGCCATCACGAGTTCTATGGTCGATTGACACAGCGAATGATGCCCATGCTTTCCGAGCTGGATGCGGACGGCCAAGTGTTTCGCACGGACCTAAGGTTGCGACCCGATGGCGACTCCGGCCCCTTGGCCTGGAGTCTGGATGCCTTTGAACAATATCTGTTTACACAAGGTCGTGAGTGGGAACGCTATGCATGGCTCAAAGCACGCCCCATGCCCGCCCGAGCTTTTGATGATAGTGATTCAAGATTAAATCTGCAACATCTGGAAAGCATGCGGGTCCCCTTTGTCTATCGAAAGTATTTTGACTTTGATGCGTTAGCCGCGCTGCGTTCTCTGCGAGAAAGAATCCGCCAGGATTGGCAGCGCAAAGCGTTGGCTCGCCCAGGTGTCGATTCACGCCTGAATATCAAGCTTGGGGAAGGTGGTATTCGCGAGATCGAGTTCGTGGTTCAGCTATCCCAGTTGATCCGTGGCGGCCGAATGCCGGCTCTGCAGCAGCGTGGTCTGCTCGAAGCCTTGCAAGCGCAGCGCCGGGCAGGGATTCTGCCGGCCCTCACCGCGACAAGGCTAGCGGAGGCCTATGTTTTTCTTCGACGAACGGAACACGCGCTGCAGTATGCCGAAGACGCGCAAACCCATCTTCTGCCAAATGATGCGTCCCGCATGGCGGAGCTCGCACATGCCATGCGCATGTCTGTGTCTGAATTCACGCAGACTCTTGAGCAAAACCGAGAGTTCGTTGCGTACACTTTTAGGGATGCGTTCCGACTCGCAGGACTGGGCGAGGACCCCGCACAACCTAAAACAAAATCCGACACACTGCGTACACCTGAGAGCAACTCCACCCAACCGCTTTCCGCACTGGAGATAAGCCTAGCCTCTTTCGCAGAGGATGCAGGCGCTCTAACGAAACGCGTCGAAACCTTTCTTGACGGCAACAGGATTCGGTCGGCATCTGCCTCCAGCAAGATGCGGATCGACACACTATTACCCATCGCTCTAGATGCCGCTAAACAAACAGGGCAACCGATGACCGCGGCCTTGCGCATGCTCGACCTGATCGAGCAAGTGACGCAACGTAGCGCTTACCTCGCCTTGCTTGCTGAATACCCCGAAACGCTTGCACGCATCGCACGCATGATGGCCGCCAGCCCTTGGGCTGCGCAATACCTCATCCAAAACCCTGTTGTTCTTGATAGCTTGATCACTTGGCATACCTTGATGACGCCTATCAATTACGAGCAAGCGAGCGCGTCAATGCGAGCCGATCTTGACGCGTGTGTCCTACCGGATGGCACCCCCGATGTTGAGCAACAGATGAATCTGATGCGGGACACGCAACGGCAACTTAGTTTTCAGCTACTCGCACAAGATCTCGAGGGTGTGCTGTCGATAGAGAGCCTTGCAGATCAGCTGTCTGCCTTGGCTGATCTGTTTCTAAATGAGACGCTGGCGCGCGTTTGGCCTTTAGTATGCAAACCTAATGAGGGGCAGCCCTGCCCGGCATTGCGCTTAGCCATCATTGCGTACGGTAGGCTTGGCGGAAAGGAGCTGGGCTACTCTTCGGACCTAGACCTTGTCTATCTCTATGATGACCCCCGAGAAGACGCCGCAGAAATCTATGCCAAGCTCGCGCGGCGCATGACATCTTGGTTATCGACCATGACGTCATCAGGACGACTGTATGACATCGATCTGCGCTTACGGCCAGACGGGGACGCGGGACTACTTGCGGTATCGGTCGAAGCCTTTCGAAACTATCAGCGAGAACACGCTTGGCCTTGGGAACACCAAGCCCTGACTCGCGCGCGTTATGCCGCAGGTGATATCGCAGTGGGAGAGGCGTTCGAGTCCATTCGACGCGAGGTCATGACCACCACGCGCGACGCTGTCGCCTTGATCACGGAAGTGAAAAAAATGCGTGAAAAAATGACCGCAGGCCATCCCAATCAAAGTACAGATTTTGACCTAAAACACGATGCAGGCGGCATGGTCGACTTGGAATTCGTCACGCAGTACTTGGTATTGACGCATAGTAAAGATCATCCAGAACTCATCGGTAATCTTGGCAACATTGCGTTGCTCAAACTAGCCGGCGACGCAGGCCTGGTCAATCCAGCGCTCGCTGCGCGGGCGGCCGACGCTTATCGCGAGCTTCGCAGGAGACAGCACGAAGTGAGATTGCAAGGCGCGGACCGCCCGCGTGTGCCTCCCACAGAACTGCTAGAGGCTCGATCTGCGGTGCGAGACCTTTGGCGGGAGGTTTTGGGAGAATAGCGTTTAAAATTAGTACGCTTCGCGCGCCTGATTCGGATGCGACACACCCCAGACACCCTACCCTAGCTGGCTCCCATCGTGAAAGATACCTTACGTCCCACCTTAGCCCTCCCAGAAGGCAAAACCAAGGTTCTCCTGCACTCCTGCTGCGCACCCTGCTCAGGTGAAGTGATGGAAGCCATGCTTGTGGCGGGCATTGACTACGACATTTTCTTTTACAACCCCAATATCCATCCTGTTAAAGAGTACGAGATTCGAAAAAACGAAAACATTCGTTTTGCCGAAAAACATGGCATCGGTTTTATCGATGCAGACTACGATGTCGACAACTGGTTTGACCGCATCAAGGGTCTAGAAAATGCGCCAGAACGCGGCGAACGCTGTACGAAATGCTTTGATATGCGCTTCGAGCGCACCGCGTTGTACGCGCATGAACATGGTTACGACACGATCACCAGTTCTTTGGGCATTTCTCGCTGGAAAGACATGCAGCAAATCAATGGCTGCGGTGAACGCGCGGCCGCGCGCTACGACAATCTGAGCTATTGGACCTACAACTGGCGTAAACACGGCGGCTCGGCGCGCATGATTGAGATCAGCAAACGTGAAGAGTTTTATCAGCAGGAATACTGTGGCTGTGTGTATTCGCTGCGCGATACGAACCGCCATCGTCGGTCACAAGGACGCGAACGCATTGCACTGGGTGTGAAGTTCTATGGCCGAGAAGACATCCAAGCACTCGCAGCCCCTAAGACTGAGCAGTCCGAGTAGACAAGCGCGCAATGCGTAAGTTGTAGCGAGCGAGTAAGGCTAGAAAATCGTCACTATCAAGCACTTGGAATTCCCTCATACGATCTTGGCCGAAGGCCAGATCCGGACTAGCGCTCTTTGCAGGGTGTGTCATCAACACCGTCCAGGCGCACACATGACGCAGCCACTGATCTAACATCCAGGCGTAATCAGGGTGTTGTCTTGAAAAGTCGTAGGCGCCTGCAAAACCATTATTTTGCTCAGCCCCGAGGCGTTGTGCCAAGGTGGAAAAGGCACGGGCACCCAACGTCCCGATGACATGCGCCTTGATACGTTGCATCCATGGCAAAGAAAATGACAGGTGCGTCGGTCGCGTATCCCGTAACCAGGGCAGGCGGCCTGGGTAACGTGCACGCAATGCCTCGATGAGTTGCTCACGAATCATTGGCAGCTGATGGACATGGAGATGTCCATCCACAAAGTCTGGTGCACGGCTTACGTGCGCGTGAAACAAATCAAGCTGCTGGTCGATCTGTGCACGCACCGCTTGAGCCGACAGGCGTCCGGTGTATGCCGCAGCGATCAATGCGCCGAGGGATCGATAGGTCCCTGGCGGGCCGAGGTTCTCGGTGAAGTTCAGGTGCAAGCCCACATCGATCGGCAAAGCCTTCAGTGCTGGGGCAGATTGCACAAAGCCTGGCGCCGTGACTAGACACCCCGTCGCACTGAGACGCCCTTTGCTCGCGAGCGCAACGATCGCGGCATCTACGCCAGACTCTAGGCCGTAATCGTCTGCGCACACCACAATCGGTGTCGTCGCACTGCTCATTCGTGTGGGGGGACGCGACTAGTTTGCGCGCCCTGAAGATAAGGTCGCCCCTGCGTTTGCCGCACAAGATACAACGGACGTCCCTTGACCTCATCAAAGATTCCGGCGATGTACTCCCCAACAATACCGAGAGAGATCAGATTGATACCAGAAAAAAACAAAAGAATCGTGACGATCGTCGGCCAACCATTGACGGGATTGGCAAACAACAGATACTCAATGACGATGTATAGCCCATAAGCAAACGAACACATCGAAACGAGAAAGCCGAACAAGCTGACTGCTCGCAGTGGCCAGGTTGTAAACGCAGTTAAACCCGTGAGGGCCAAGCGTAATAGCTTAAAAGTGCTGAATCGAGATTCGCCGTGTTGACGAGCGTCTGGCACGTACTCGATTGGCTCAGCCTCGAATCCCACCCAGGCATACAAGCCTTTCATAAACCGGTTGCGTTCTGGCAAGCGCAGAAGCGCATCAACGACGCGGCGATCCATCAAACGGAAATCCCCCGCGTGCGGCGGCACGCGAACGCCGCGGGCACCCGTCAACAGGGAATAAAACACCTTCGTACCAAAACGCTTGGTAAAACTTTCGTCATCACGATTGGCACGCACGGCGTAAACCATATCAACACCGAACGCCCACCGTTCAATCATCTTGGCCAAGAGCTCGGGGGGATGTTGCAGATCCGCATCAAGGATCACAACAACATCACCGATGGCCGCCTCGATACCGGCAGTGATCGCAGGCTCTTTGCCAAAATTACGCGATAACTGCACATAGCGAAAACCTGGGTTTGCCGCCCACGCACTCATTAATACAGCGGTGTTGTCTCGACTGCCGTCGTCGACCACGACGATTTCCCAGCTCGCGCCCGTTTGTGCCAAAACAGCCTGCAGCCTTGGTAACAAAACACCCAAATTTGCAGCTTCGTTGTAAGCGGGGACCACACAACTAATGGTGGCGGACGCGACGTCACGCGCCTGCTGCGCTCGAGGCACAGCGGACGAGGAAAAAACAGACTGATCGGTTGGATTCATAGTGATCTAGTGTTTTGCGCGATGAACCGCCAGGCTGGCGCTAAAGATTGCACCTATCATCATAACCGCTCCGACCAAGGTTCGCGGACTCGGCACCTCGGCAAACAACATCCACGCGAAGGCAATGGCGTACAGCGGCTCAGAAGCCACGACCAGCCCTGCAGTGCGCGCGTGCAAAACGCGTAGGCTCGACACAAACAGCAAGTGGGCAATGCCCGTACAAATAATGCCGAGTGCCGCAATCAGATACCACGCTGTCAGCGAAACATCTCCCAGCTCGAAAAAAACCCACGGCGTTAACAATAGACAGACGACAGCATTTTGTAAGCCCGCGACATGAAAAGCATTGACGCCGGACAGTGCACGACGATTCATGACTGCGAGCACACCGAAGGAGGCGCCTGAGAGCAACCCCCACAGCAATCCTTCGGTACCGACGTTACTCAAATCAAACGAAGGCGTAATCAACAGCAATCCTAACGACACGACAAACAGTCGTAACCACTCTGCCCGTTGAATACGCTCGCGCAAGACCGCCCATTCAATCAAGGTAATGAACGCCGGAAAACTCGCAAAACCCAAGGTCGCCACCGCGACTCCCCCGAGCTTGACCGAAACAAAAAAACTTACCCAGTGCAACGCGAGCATGCCCCCCGAGCCAAGCAGCGCCCAGCCACGCGTCTGTGCAAAGGCTTGCTTAAATCCGCGCTCGCCAAGTGCGGCACCCAGTATCGTTAACGTCAGCACCGCGAAGACTGCACGACCCCAGGTAATGACTGCCGCGTTTGCATCAATCACCGCACCAAAAATTCCGGTCGCACCAAACAGCACCGCCACAAGATGAATCGAAAACAGAGCCTGACGCCGAGTGAGCAAGGGGTTGTCTCTGTGCTCAGCGCTTGGGCCAGCCGAACGGCGCTGCCCAGCCGGTATAGACTTTGGGCAACGGCGTCGCGTAGTCTCCGTGCTTGCTTGTTCCGAGTCTGAGCATCGCCAATGCCTCGGCAAACTTCACCGCGACGGCCACCCCGTCAATGACCGGTACGCCTAGACGTTCGGTTAAGGTCTGGCATAAGGTCGTCATACCAGCACAAC
Source organism: uncultured beta proteobacterium (assembly GCA_903903735.1). Taxonomy (GTDB): domain Bacteria; phylum Pseudomonadota; class Gammaproteobacteria; order Burkholderiales; family Burkholderiaceae_B; genus Zwartia. Next base: position 14,963 of record CAIUZV010000121.1, read on the forward strand.
CCAGAACAATCGCACCGCTACGATCACGACTGAGCGCTTCGCGCGCGGTTTGTTCGATTTGATCAATGACGCCGCCACCCGCGTCCTCCAGATCCAATACGGCGATATCCGTGCCATGCACACCCCGACATTGATGCTCAAAACCATAACGCTGCACTAGCCTTTCAGCAATGATGCAGGTGCGGGTC
>CAIUZV010000122.1 GCA_903903735.1 uncultured beta proteobacterium
CCCAGGCCCCATTGATGCCATCTTTGTCGCGGTCGGAGGTGGCGGCCTCATCAGCGGGATTGCAGCCTACGCCAAACAACTGCGTCCTGACATCAAAATTATCGGCGTACAAACAGTCGACTCTGATGCGATGCTGCGCAGTGTACGGGCGGGTCGACGCGTGATGCTCAGTGAGGTGGGTCTTTTCTCGGACGGGACCGCGGTCAAACAAGTCGGCGTCGAAACCTTCCGTTTGGCCCGCGAATACGTAGATGATTACGTCGTCGTCGACACCGATGGGATATGCGCAGCCATCAAAGACGTCTTTCAGGATACCCGCAGCGTGCTTGAGCCTGCCGGCGCGCTTGCCATCGCTGGAGCGAAACAATACGCGAGTGCACATAAACTCAAAGGCAAGACCTTGGTGGCGATCGCGTGCGGCGCCAACATGAACTTCGACCGTCTGCGGTTCGTCGCGGAACGCGCCGAAGTAGGTGAGGAACGCGAGGCAATTTTCGCAGTGACTCTACCTGAACAGCGCGGAAGCTTTCGCGCGTTCTGCGAACTGGTCGGTCATCGCAATGTGACGGAGTTCAACTACCGAATTTCAGACTCGACCTCGGCCTACGTTTTTGTTGGGATCCAAGTATCCAACTCGAGCGAGCCGGTGCGCATCGCAAACAGTTTTCGCAAACACGGTTTCAATACGCTTGATCTGACCGATGACGAAATGTCAAAAACGCACTTACGTCACATGGTGGGCGGGCGGTCGGGCTTGGCACAGCACGAACTGCTCTACCGTTTTGAGTTTCCAGAAAGGCCGGGCGCGCTGATGCGCTTTTTGCAATCGATGAAACCGGACTGGAACATCAGTCTTTTTCACTACCGAAACCAAGGCGCAGATTACGGTCAGGTCTTGATTGGAATGCAGGTGCCGGCAGGTAGCAAAAAAGCCTTCAAAGCTTTTTTGGACGAAGTAGGCTACCCGTACTGGAATGAAACGCAGAATCCCGCCTATAAACTATTTTTGTAAGCGTTTGGTGCAGCGCTGCACGGGTCAATCCAACTGCGCACCTAGAACGTGCACACACTAAAGAACGGTGTGTCCGTTTTCGCGATAAGGGAGGACCCGCCCAAGTCGGGGAGATCCACGATGGCGGCGGCCTCAACCACGTTACTGCCCAGCTGTTGTAGCAACTTCACAGCAGCGAGCATCGTGCCACCCGTGGCAACTAGGTCATCCACAAGCAACACGCGCTGCCCCGGCTTAACGGCATCTTGATGCACCTCGACCACCGCATCGCCGTACTCAAGTGTATAGGCCGCTGAGACCGTCTTGTAAGGTAGTTTGCCCTGTTTCCGAACCGGAACAAAGCCGACCCCCAAGGCATAAGCAAGTGCGCTACCAAAAATAAATCCTCGCGCGTCGATGCCAACCACCACGTCGAGCTTATGGCGCATGTGACGGTAAACAAAGATATCGATCAGCGAACGAAATGCGCGCGGATCTTGCAGCAAAGGAGTGATGTCACGGAACATGACCCCGGGCTTAGGCCAGTCAGGTACGTTGCGGATCAGGCTGCGCACAAGTTCTATTGGATCCTGATATGGAATCGGGGTATTTATCAAACGATTCTCCGCATACATGTAAACAAAACAAAGAATACGCTAAGCCTGTGCCGACACACGCCTAGCCATGGAATATATTTCACGCGGGTCGTATCTTGACCGCGCGCGACACACGCAACGCTTTGGCACGCGCCTGGTCGATCGTACTGTCTAGCGCCAGCGCAACCCCCATCCGTCGCTTCACAAAGGACTCAGGCTTACCAAACAGCCGCACATCGGTGCCCGGCTCGACCAGCGCGGCCGCTACGCCGTCGTAGCCAATTCCGTGCGCCTCGACCCCTCCATAAATTACGCTGCTTGCACCAGGCGCACTCAAGGCTGTATCGACAGGCAACCCGAGGAGCGCGCGCGCATGCAACTCAAACTCGCTTTGGCGTTGCGTAACCAGCGTCACCAGGCCTGTGTCGTGTGGGCGAGGACTCACCTCAGAGAACCAAACTTGATCCCCCGACACAAAGAGCTCCACCCCAAAAATACCTTGCCCCCCCAAACTATCCGTTACCTGCAATGCGATTTGCTTGGCGCGTTCCAACGCCCGCTCAGGCATGGGCTGCGGCTGCCAGCTCTCGACATAGTCGCCGTCCACCTGGCGATGCCCGATGGGTTCGCAAAAATGTGTCGAGATCTTGCCGTCTGCACCGCGCGCACGCACGGTCAAGAGGGTGATCTCGTACTCAAAATCGATGAACCCCTCAACAATAATTCGAGTCCCGTCGACCCGACCTCCTTGCCGAGCAATATTCCAGGCAGACGCGATATCTTGCGGCCCGCGCAACACTGACTGCCCCTTACCAGAGGAGGACATCACGGGCTTGACCAAACAGGGAAAACCAACTTTTTGAGTCGCGAGTTCAAGCTCCTGAACGGAGTCCGCGAACTGATAGGGCGAGGTAGGCAAGCCCAGCTGCTCAGCCGCCAGACGGCGGATTCCCTCGCGATTCATCGTCAATTGCGCAGCCCGCGCGGTCGGGGTCACGCGCACTTGCCCGGCCGCCTCAAGCTCAACTAGCAGCTCGGTCGCGATCGCTTCAATTTCCGGAACACTAATGTGGGGCCGCTCTTGTGCGATCACCCTCCTAAGCGCTTCTTTATCCGTCATGGCCACAACATGCGCCCGGTGCGCGACCTGCTGCCCGGGTGCGTGGGCATAACGATCCACCGCAATGACTTCAACCCCAAAGCGTTGTAAAGCCATGATGACTTCCTTGCCGAGCTCACCCGAACCCAACAACATCACCCGCAGTGCGGTGGGGGATCCTGGGGTGCCCAGACGGGCCTCAAAGGGCGCCAACGCGGCAGAAGGAGATGGGTTCGATAGAAAAGGGGTCGTGGCCATAGGAAACCTAAAAACGTCAGAAATTAACGATGGTTGATGCTCGGACAGTAGCAGATAGAAACGCAGCCCGCCTGCGGGCTGAAACGATTAAAATCGGGCAATGTCTTCACCTAAACTGTCCGCAGCCTCTGTGCTTGCCTCCGCTCGTCGCACCCTGGATATCGAAGCCCGGGCGTTAACCGAACTAAACCAACGCCTAGACGCGAGCGTTGAACAAGCGGTTGCGCTCATGCTCGCCTGCCCAGGTCGGGTGGTTGTCTGCGGCCTAGGGAAAACAGGCCATATTGCTCGGAAAATCGCAGCGAC
>CAIUZV010000123.1 GCA_903903735.1 uncultured beta proteobacterium
GGCGATGCCTTGCGGTTATCATTACCAGATGAATAACGCTCCGGATCCTCAGCTCGAATACCTGCGTGTTCCCCCTCACTCGGCAGAGGCGGAGCAGTCGGTGTTGGGCGGCTTGCTGCTTGATAATGCCGCCTGGGAGCGTGTCACGGATGTCGTGAACGAAGATGATTTCTATCGCTTTGAGCACCGATTGATCTGGCACCACATTGCTCGCCTGATCAATTTGTCTCGTGCTGCCGACGTAGTGACGGTGCACGAGTCGATTGCGAGCGTGGGGAAGTCCGAAGAGGTGGGTGGTTTAGCCTACCTGAACGCACTGGCGCACAACACTCCTTCCGCCGCAAACATCCGCCGCTACGCCGAAATCGTACGCGAGCGATCCATGTTGCGTAAGTTGGTGAGTGTGGCGGATGAAATCGCTGCGACCGCTTTTAATCCGCAGGGAAAGGAGGCGCGTCAGCTTCTTGACGAGGCCGAGTCCAAGGTCTTCAAGATTGCGCAGGAAGGCGCGAAGGCCACGACAGGATTCCGAGAAATACAGCCGTTGCTGTCCGAAGTGGTAGAGCGTATTGATGAGCTCTATCACCGTGAGGGCGATAATGACGTCACCGGTGTCCCCACGGGCTTCACGGACCTCGATCGCATGACCTCGGGCCTTCAAGGCGGTGATCTCGTCATTGTGGCTGGGCGCCCCTCGATGGGTAAAACCTCGCTTGCGATGAATATCGCTGAACATGTCGCGATTGAGCATGGATTGCCTGTGGCAGTATTCTCCATGGAGATGGGGGCGGTACAGCTCGCGATGCGTATGCTGGGCTCGGTTGGTATGCTCGATCAGCATCGGATGCGAACCGGAAAATTACTCGCAGACGACTGGCCTCGTGTGACACACGCCGTGCAGCGTATGCAAGATGCCCAGTTGTATATCGATGAAACGCCTGCGCTGAGCTCGGTAGAGGTGCGTGCGCGCGCTCGTCGTTTGGCACGCCAGTGCGGACGATTGGGCTTGATCGTGATCGATTACTTGCAGTTGATGGGAGCAAGTTCGAGTGGTGAAAACCGCGCGACTGAAATTTCTGAAATCAGTCGCTCGCTCAAAGCCTTAGCTAAAGAACTTGAATGCCCAGTGATCGCGCTCTCCCAGTTGAATCGTAGTCTTGAGCAACGCCCCAATAAGCGTCCAGTCATGAGTGACTTACGCGAATCAGGTGCGATTGAACAAGACGCTGATTTAATTTTGTTTATTTATCGCGATGAGGTCTACAACCCAGACTCACCCGATAAGGGAACGGCGGAAATTATTGTCGGTAAGCAGCGTAACGGCCCGATAGGCACCGTGCGCTTAACCTTCCAAGGCTCCAGCACACGCTTTTTGAACTTTGCAGGCGGGTCGTCGCAGTCGAACTACTAGGCTTGTGCGACGCAGTGCATTAGTTCAATCTAGCAACTTCAACGGGCGCTGCGGCAATTTGCTTGGCTTGAATCATTTGCCGGATTTTGATCGCATCGCCTATACGGGTGCCCTTGCCCTCAGCATTAAGCAGCACAATCGCTGTGTCGCGATTGTTAATCCGCGCCACCATCACCAGACATTGACCTGCCTCATTAATGAAGCCTGTCTTGGACACCTTGATGTCCCAACTTGGATTGCTCACAAGCATGTTGGTGTTTCGAAAGAGTGTAGGGTGTCCGGCTGAGCGCACTTCGTATTGCTGGTCAGTCGTATAAAAGCGAATCGAAGGCCGCGAGGCAGATGCTTGCAATAGTTTGACGAGGTCGCGTGGGGTGGATACGTTCGCACTAGACAGACCGGTGGGCTCCACGAAGGTTGATTGCACCATACCGAGTTCACGTGCTTTCGCATTCATGGCATTGACGAAGGCGGTCATGCCGCCAGGGTAGGTACGTCCTAGTGCGTGGGCAGCACGATTCTCTGACGACATCAACGCTAAATGCATGAGGTCGCCGCGCGTGTGTTTTGCACCAACGGCTAGACGTGAGCGACTGTGCTTCACAACGTCTACATCAGCCTGTGTGATTTGAATGACCTCAGTCATCGGAAGTTTCGCATCCACAATGATGACAGCAGTCATCAATTTTGTGATTGAAGCAATCGGGCGCACAACTTGCTCGTTGCGCGAGTACAGCACAGCCTTGCTATTTAAGTCTTGTACAAATACGACGTTCGAGCGCAAGCCGCCCGACGCGGCCACCACGCCGGCTGCTGTGCCTGCGGCACTCTTGCCATGGTTCGCAGCAGGCACGACGGCTTTGGCGCCTGTCGGAGCTTTTTCGTTCTTGGGTGTGACAGCGCGATTACCCTGCGGAGCGCCTGCGGGTGCAGCTTTCTTACTCGCGGCTGCTTTGGGTGTTGCCGTTTTGTTTGTTTTGGTTGTCTTGTTTGGCTGCTGTTTTTTAGTAGTAGTAGTAGTAGTAGTCTGCTTGGGCTTTGGTGTTTGCGAGGAAGAAGTGCTGCTCGGCGCAGACTGTTGAGCGCTTGCGACAAGAGGCGAACCGGCAATGGCCAAGCAAATTACGCTTGAAAGCCATGCTTTTCGTAGGGGTAAAGCGAGCAGCAAACGCATTCCCAGCGCCTCTTAAAGTATAAAAACCAGTCAAATTATATACTTAGAGAGGTTAGTTAACCTAAAATTTTACGTAAAAAGGCTAAATATAGGGTTTATACCTACTGCGGGGTGCGTTTCATCGCTTGGTGAGTGTCAGCGCTAAATCAAACGCTGCACGCAACGAAGACGGGTCTGCTATGCCTTTGCCGGCAATATCGAAAGCCGTGCCATGGTCCACACTGGTGCGCACAAACGGCAGACCCACGGTGACATTCACACCTTGGTCTACACCGAGATACTTGATCGGAATCAGACCTTGATCGTGATATTGGGCGACGCACATATCAAACTCGCCTTGGCGTGCACGCATGAACACAGTGTCGCCTGGCCAGGGTCCCGTCGCATCGATTCCCTGAGCACGTGCAAGAGCGATGGCTGGTGCAATGATGTCGAGATCTTCATCGCCAAACTTGCGCTGTTCTCCCGCGTGCGGATTCAGTCCTGCAACCGCGATACGCGGGGCGCGTACGCCTAGCGCCAAACAAGCTTGATGCGCCAGTTCGATCGTACGTTTTTCAAGCTCGATCGTCAGTGTGCGGGGCACTTCAGCTAATGGGATGTGGATGGTGGCAAGGATGACGCGTAGTTGATCGTTGACCAACATCATGGCCACATGTTCTGTGCCTGATTGTTGCGCGAGTATTTCTGTATGGCCTGGGAAGTCGATACCCGCGGCGTGCATCGACTCTTTGTTCAGTGGGGCAGTGACGATGGCACGAACACGCTGTTGCATCGCATCGTCGATTGCCATGCGTAAGGCGTTCACGGCGGCGCTGCCGGCTCGAGCGTCTACGCGTCCCAACGGCAGATCCTCTGGTAACGAAGGATAGGTGGGACGCACATACAGATAGCCCGGGCGAGGATCGGCAGGGAAGTCTTGCAGTGCTTCGATGGCGACGCACTGCACAGCAGACCCAAGCATCCGCGTCGCGCGTGTGAGCGCGCCGAGATCACCGTACACCACGCAAGCTGCAGGCAAGCCTTGCTCATGGAGTTTGACCACAATTTCAGGACCAATGCCTGCGGCATCACCGACCGTCAGGGCAACAGGCATCGGCATTTACAGCACTTCCCCGGCATAGTCTGCCAAACGTGAGCGTTCGCCGCGCTGCAGCGTCACACTACCTGCGTGTGGCCAGCCTTTGAAGCGATCCACAACGAAGGTCAACCCTGAGCTGCCTTCTGTCAGGTAGGGCGTATCGATCTGAGCAATGTTCCCCAAGCAAATGACTTTGGTACCAGGCCCCGCCCGCGTAATGAGAGTTTTCATTTGCTTGGGCGTCAAGTTTTGTGCCTCATCGATGATGAGGTACTTGTTTAAAAAGGTGCGTCCGCGCATAAAGTTCAGCGACTTGATCTTAATTTTCGAACGGATTAAATCTAAGGTCGTCGTGCGTCCCCATTCGTTGCCGCCGCCGTCGGCATCACCCATGTTCAACACTTCGAGGTTATCTTCGAGCGCGCCCATCCAGGGTTGCATTTTCTCCTCTTCAGTCCCTGGCAAGAAGCCAATATCCTCGCCCACAGGGACCGTCACGCGTGTCATGATGATTTCGCTATAGCGTTTTGTTTCTAGGACTTGAGCAAGACCCGCTGCGAGCGTCATCAGTGTTTTGCCTGTGCCGGCCTGCCCGAGTAAAGAAACAAAATCGCACTCAGGGTTCATCAATAGATTCATCGCAAAGTTTTGTTCGCGATTGCGTGCCGTAACGCCCCAGACATTGTTCTTGCCGTGCGTGAAGTCACGCAGCGTCGCGAGCACAGCAGTTTTGCCGTTTACCTCGCGCACTTGTGCATACAAAGGCATAGAGCCTTCGAAATACACGAACTGGTTGACCATGAATTGATGGCATAAAGGCCCGTTGATTCGGTAGAAGGTCGTGCCGCCTTGTTGCCAGGATTCAACCCCTTTGCCATGCTTATTCCAGAAGTTTTCTGGTAGTTCCAACATCCCCGTGTAGAGCAGGTCAGAGTCTTCCAGCACTTGGTCGTTGAAGTAGTCCTCTGCTGACATCGACAGTGCACGCGCCTTAAGCCGCATGTTGATGTCTTTCGATACGAGTACGACTTCGCGGCTAGGGTGTGCGTCTTGTAAGGCGCGCACCACGCTCAGAATCTGATTGTCTGCCTTACCCATTGGGAGGTCAGGAGGGAGCGTCCCAGACATCGCCGTCGTTTGGAAAAATAGGCGGCCCACAGCATCTTTGTGTCCGAGGCCGCTCAGGGGTAAGCCCTCGTCCAGTTGATTGTGTTCGCCTACCAATGTGTCGAGCGAACGACTAACCTGGCGTGCGTTGCGCGCAACCTCCGACATGCCCTTCTTTTGATGATCCAACTCTTCCAACGTCATCATGGGTAAGAAGACGTCGTGCTCTTCGAAGCGGAACAGTGAGGAAGGATCATGCAGTAGTACGTTCGTGTCGAGCACGAACAGTTTGCTGATTCCTGGCGCAGCCTTCGTCGTGCGGTGTGTAGATGCGCGAGGAATTGGCGACTTTTTTTGGATAGATGTTTTTTTACTTGGTGCGATCGCAGGCAACACTGCAGGTGTTGTCTCTAGCGGCAGTTTGAACGAACTACGTTGGTTCGTCTCGCCCTCACTCTCATCTTGTATGACATCGCGTGCTTGGAGCACTGGGGCGAGATGATCGGTCTTGGGTGCGTTGGCTAGCTTGCCTTTCGCGGTCTGCGCAGTGGGGGGTAAGAGATCGAGTTCAGTGTCGTTTAAGTCGAGTATTGCAGCAGGGCGGGTGGGCAGCTTGGGCAACGGCATACGAGACAATCTCCTGGGGTCACAACAATCGAAAAATTATGTCAGACTACATGCAGCTTGCAGCACCTCTTGGGCGTGACCGGGTACCTTGACTCCCCGCCATGCCTGGACGAGCTTTCCACGTGCATCAATGAGGAAAGTGCTGCGTTCAATGCCACGTACCTGTTTCCCATACATTTGTTTCATTTTGATGACATCGTAGGTGGTGCACACGACTTCATCGGTGTCCGCGATCAGTGGAAAAGGCAGTTCGA
>CAIUZV010000124.1 GCA_903903735.1 uncultured beta proteobacterium
ATGGTCGCTGAAATACTTGCCAAAACCAGGGTCGGCAAGAATCGCGTCTCGCTCAGCTTTGGAACGCCCCTGCGTTGAACGCGTGGACTTAAAAATCAGAGGTGTATGTGCAGTCATGATCGATACCAGAGTATTGGACTTGTATTCATTTGATTATAGCCACGAGACAGAAAAGGATTAGCCGTCCCGCCCGGGCTCAGAAATCCCCTGCATTCGGCGCAAACGCGCCTCCTGCTCACGGCGAGTCGCTTCGATCTCCTGCATCAGCCCATCCATATCGACAGGCGTGTGGTCGATGCGTGCCTGGCCAGTCAAAGGCGTCTCGGTCGTGAGCGTCCCGCCAACATAATGCTGCCAGATCTCTTTGCCATACTGCGTTGTCAGCAACTCGGGCGCAAATTGCCCAAAATAGGTCGCTAGGTTTTGCACATCGCGCTGCAAATGCACTTGCGCTTCATTGTTGGCCGCCGCATCAATCGCCTGAGGCAAATCAATAATAACGGGGCCATCCTCAGCCATCAGGATGTTGTACTCGGACAAGTCGCCATGAATCACGCCTGCAGACAACATGCACACCACCTGATTCAGTAGAAATTGATGGCAATCACGCGCGCGCTCTGGCGTGAGCTCGACATCATTGAGTCGAGGTGCCACATTGCCCTCGGCATCCGTGACCAACTCCATCAAGAGCACACCGTCCGTGCAGATGTAGGGTTTCGGGACGCGAACGCCCGCGCCAGCGAGTTTGAACAAGGCGTCGACCTCAGCGTTTTGCCAAAGCTCTTCTTGCATTTGTTTGCCATAGCGTGTGCCTTTTTCCATGGCTCGCGCTTGGCGACTGTTTTTAACTTTACGGCCTTCGGTATATGAAACGGCGTTTTTGAAACTACGCTGCTTGGCGTCTTTGTACACTTTGGCACAACGCACATCATCACCGCAGCGCACGACATAAACGGTCGCTTCTTTGCCGCTCATCAACTGGCTCAGGACATCGTCAACCAAGCCTTCTTCAACCAGCGGCCTGAGCCGTTGCGGGACTTTCATTGCACCTCCGAGCAAACTCTCTAGCCCGTAATGTACAGGTTTGCCCGCCCCAGCGCTTAGCCGCGCCAACCAGGCCGATGATGATGGTGGCGATAAGGCCGGTACTGCGGAAAATGAACCACGGGCGGAGCGATAAAAATTGGAACAACAACGCGGGGCGCGGGGGACACATAGACCGGCGGGCGGTAATAAACAGGTGGCGGAGGGATGTAGAACGGCGCCGGGTTATAGCTTCCAACGCCATAGCCTGGATCGTACCCATAACCACCCGCCACAGGCCCATAGGCCACACAACCGGTGCACATGAGGAGAGCGCCCAACAACAAGAATCGTCTGACAAACATGGCTGGACTCCGTTAACAGTGGCAATGGGGGTACCTTATGCCCATCAAGCCGTGCTGTTAAGGGGGTCAGCTCTTGAAATTTGTTTCGATTGGTTACAAACTCTTTCAGTCTGTTCAGCTCTGCAAAATAGCCTCAATCGCGAGCGCTGCCGCCGACAAATTGGCATCGTCGCCACGCGTCGAAGACACCATCAGCCCGACAGGCAGCTCGCCCTCACGGTGACAGGGCAGACTATACGAGCAGCCGTCGAGCAAGTTAATGGTGAAGGTATTGCGCAGCATCTGGCCGTTCGCTTTAAAGAACTCCTCGTCAGACGCGATCAGGCGGGCGATCTCAGGAGCAATGATCGGCACCGTCGGGCACACGATCGCATCAAACCCCTCGATTGCGCGCTCCACACTGGCAATCCACGCGCGGCGCTTATCCAGCAAGGATATGTATTGCTGCGCCGTGATGGTCGCACCTAACGAAACACGGGCTGCCACACGTGGATCAAACGCATCTTTAGCACGTGCCAAACGTTCGTGATGAACGGCATACGCCTCGATGGGTGAGAGGCCTCCCGGGGCGTTCACTTTCGATATTTCAGCAAGTTCCGCGAGGGGGATTTCTACAATTTCAACCCCTGCGGCCGAGAGCGCGGATAGGCTCCGGTCAAACGCCTGGGCGACGGTCGCATCAAGCCCATCCAACACGACGGTCTGAGGAACAGCCAGCCGCAAGCTGCCCGCTGTGCGTTGACGCACCGCCAATCGTTGGCCGGAAAGCACAGCGTCTACCGTGATGCAATCTTGCACGCTGCGCGTCATCGCACAGACGGTGTCTAAGGACCGCGATAGCTCCAGCGCCCCATCCAAAGGCACCCTACTCTGCGTCGATTTAAATCCCACCAAACCACAGAGCGCAGCAGGGATGCGAATAGACCCACCCGTATCCGAGCCCAACCCCGCGACGGCCAGACCAAGCGCAACCGAGACGCCGGCACCTGACGAGGACCCGCCAGGAATCCGAGCAAGCTTGGGATCCGTTGGATTCACCGGAGTGCCGTAATGAGGATTGATCCCGATCCCAGAAAACGCAAATTCGGTCATATTCGTCTTGCCAATGATGGCGGAGCCCGCCGTGCGCAAGCGCGCGATCACTGGCGCATCGTGACGTTGTACCGGCTCTCCCTTGCACACCACTGAGCCCGCCATCGTGGTCTCGCCCGCGACACCATACAAGTCTTTGATCGAGACGGGCAAGCCCGCCAGCGCAGATTGCTCGACGCCAGCGGCTTGCGCGGCGTCGGCATACCGCGCAGCGGCCAAGGCTGCCTCTGGATACAGCTTGGTGAACACACTTTTGGCACTTGCCAGAGCAGCACCTTCAAGCGCACGCGCAACAAGCGCCTCGCGGGTGGTTTCCCGGCGGGCCAGCTTGCGATTAAGTTCGTCGATGGTTTCAGTAATCTGCGTCATGGGGTGTCTTTGAGATAAGAGGGAGTTAAGCCCCACAATGTAAGGAACTGACGCGAACCGGTCAAGCGGGGGGCTGCACACCCCACGAGCTTCCTGCTACGATTAGACCAAAGCACTACCACTTTCTATAAAAAAACCTCTACGAGACTCCAACATCATGTCAAACAATAAACCTGCTCAACTGCACGCACGACTCAAACAACCTGGCCTGGTCACCGCACCCGGTGTCTTCGACATGGTGTCCTTACGCTTAGCCGACAGTTTCGGCTTTGACGCTCTGTACATGACGGGCTTCGGTGCGGTGGCATCGCATATGGGCCTGCCTGACGCGGGGCTGGCCACCTACAGCGACATGGTGGGGCGTGTAGGTTCCATGGCAAAAATGGCTCGCACTCCTCTCGTGGCAGACGGCGATACTGGCTACGGCGGCCTATTGAATGTGCGACATACCGTGCAAGGCTACGAATTAGCAGGCGCCTCAGCCATTCAGCTTGAAGACCAAGAGTTTCCAAAAAAATGTGGTCACACACCAGGGCGCCGTGTCATCCCCATGGACGATATGGTCAAAAAAATCCGCGTGGCGGCCGAGTCGCGTCAATCAAAAGATTTTCTGATCATTGCGCGCACAGATGCCCGCACAACGCTTGGGCTTGACGAAGCTCTGAGAAGAGCCGAAGCCTACGCAAAAGCCGGTGCAGATATCCTGTTTGTCGAATCGCCAGAAAGCGAAGAAGAAATGCGAACGATTGGACGCACGTTTCATCAACCCTTGCTTGCCAATATGGTCGAGAAAGGACGTACACCGGTGCTGAGCAAGGCCGACCTCGAAGCGCTGAACTTCAAACTCGCGATTTTCCCTGTGACCGCCTTGCTCGCAGGCGTTCAGGCGATGACCCAGGTTTACAAGCACTTCAAGAGTACGGGCTCGTCTGTGGGTGGAAAGACTGATCTGTACGACTTCACGGACCTCACCAAACTCATGGGGTTTGAGGAAGTGTGGGATTTCGACAAAAAACATGCAGACTGACTAAAATTGAAGCCTCTGCATCGTTAATTGTGCAGTTTTTTTACTCTTCTAGGACAAAGAACATGAAACCTTCACGTCGCCAGTTCATCATTTACTCGTCAGCCAGCCTGGCCGGACTCGGGCTAAGCGCACAAGCGCAAGCACAAGCTATGCTCGGCGAAGCAGAACCGGCAGCAGCTGGTCTTGGCTACAAGGAAGTTGCAACGACAGTCGACAAAGCAAAGTTCCCAAAATATGCTGCAGGTCAAGTTTGCACCAACTGCCAACTCTACGTCGCCAAATCAGCCGATGCAGGCACCTGTGCAATCTTCCCAGGCAAACTGGTCGCAGGCCCCGGCTGGTGTAACGCCTGGGTCAAGAAAGCCTAACCCACTGGAGAAAACATTGAACAAGCACCTCACCGTACTTGGGCTTTGTTTTGGTATCGCCGGCATCGCGCCGGCGATGGCACAACAGGCCCCCAAAGCGTCGACCACGACTGAACAGTATGTTGCCTACTGCAACAACAAAAGCGACATCGCTGCTCAAAACTTTTGCCATGGCTTCGGTCAAGGCGTCTACGAAACATACATCGTTAGCCGCCATCCTAAAACCGCACCTAACTTTGTTTGTTTGCAGCCAACCGGTGCTTCACGCCAGCAATACATTGATGGTTTTGTGAAGTGGACTGCTGCCAACGCACGTTTTAACCAGCTTTCCGCGGCAGACACTATTTTGCGTTACCTCGGCGAAACGTATCCCTGCAAGCGCGGCTAAGTCTCTTGGCCAACGCACTGCGTAGACCGTCATTCAACGCTTTGGAATACCCATTATGAATAAAACTCTCCTTGCATTGCCAGTATGTGCCGCTTTGTTGCTCACAGGCTGCTCCGGTATGAACACCACTCAACAACGCACGCTGTCCGGCGGTGCGATCGGCGCGGCCGCAGGCACAGGCATCGCCCTAATCGCTGACGGCAATCCCGTTTGGGGTCTCATCGGTGGCGCTGCAGTCGGCGCCTTGGGCGGTTATTTGTACGACAAGCACGAAGCAAACAAGCAGCAATAAGGCGCTACGCCCACAGCCCTTTCGGCGTAACGATAAAAAAGCCTCGGATTTCTCGAGGCTTTTTTGTGTTCTGTGCTTTGTATATTTAGCGCTTTTTGCGGGGCGCTTGCGTTTTCCAACGACGATGGACCCACCACCACTGCTCAGGATGCCTAACAATCAGTAACTCAAGCGCTTGGTTGTAGGCTCGGGTGTTGCGCTGAATCTCCGCGCCAACATCCTCATCGATAATTGGCGTCAATGCCGGCAGGAACTCCAGTACGTGTGTGCCATCAGGCTCACGCCACGAACAAGCGGGTATCACTGGCGCACCAGTCGCCAGCGCAATGACTGCCATACTTTTATATGTTCCGGCTGCATGATCAAAGAACTCAACCGGGATACCCTCTGGACGGCGCGCATATTGGTCAAAGGGAAACACCACCGCATCGCCACCCTCAATCGTCTGGACAATTTCTTCCAGAGAGCCCCGACGCCCCACCACACCTAAGCCTGCGTCATTAAAGCGTCGCGTCAAAAAATCACTTAACCACCGCGGTTTAATTGGACGGCGCAAAAAATGAAAATGACCTTTGACTTGCGGAAAATGCTCAACGCCTGCAATGGTCGAGACTTCAAAGTTTCCGAAATGTCCGGTCAAAATCAATAGACCCTTTCCCGCTTTAAAGGCATCCATCATGGGTGGTACGCCCAGAACACGCACCATGTTTTTCTTTTGCTCACGAGAGAGGAATCTGAATTTGATCAGTTCGGTCAATAAAGACCAGAGGTGTCCGTAGTGAGCTTGAGCAAGCTTCTCGATTTGTGAGGGGTCGACTTTGCCGCCATACACACG